>JAEOST010000041.1 GCA_016840245.1 Candidatus Thorarchaeota archaeon | reverse complement strand
GAGAGTGGAGTTCGAAAACCTTCTTCGAATCTTCTTGCCCATTCCCATGGATACTTCATCATCGATTTGAATGCTCTCTCCAAATCTGATATGCCAAATAAGTTGGTAAAATCCCTATGATCTACAATGTCTCTCTTCTCATCATCATTCATTGATGTTTCCACTCCAAGTTCTCATTGTGTTAATAGACGCTTCAAGCGTTGTTTCTCCTCTGGCCTGAGTTTACTATATCCGTCTAGAATTTTGACCTCATTCGCATCTATTCTAGTCGCCACACATCTCGGGTGATACCATCTATAGGAAAGACTACCCTCATAGAAATACGGTTCACCAATACGGAATCTACCCTCTAGAATCACATCTTTGCATGAGCGGCATTTTGCTCTTCCAGATTTAGCAGTTTCAACTCTCCATAATGGGTCCTGTGGCACTTCGTGTTTCTTGAGACTACTCAGGAACTTGCTTGGATCAGCACCAATTATCTTGCGAGTCATTAAGAGTGTGAAAGAGTCATACTCGGTAGGTTCAAAGCTGATCTCTACATCTTCTGACTTCAGAGTTCTCTTAGTTGATGTGAATGGCGGCCAATGTTCTGTGAATCGCATATATTCGGCGACTTGCCTAGCGAGGATGTCGCTTGCTTCCTTCTTCGTGAGTTCCGCTATTCCTGTTTCAATAACCACACCATATGAAGCATTGACATACGTTCTCTCATCATCAAGTTTCTCTCGGCTCTTCACGACAATAATGGCATCTACAGGAACACGCTTTTTGACACGTTTGAGGTTGAATGACTGAGGGTCGATCCAATAAGCCCATTCGGACTCAATCTCGACCCAACTAACGCTTCCCCTGTGTGCATTGCGTTCGAACCCTTGTTTGGCACTAGACTGATGCCTATCGTCTTTCAGCACATTAGTTACCTCTATTGCATACAATAGTATACACATGTATGCATAATGTCATCATTTAGTTATAAGTTTGTCTACAACATTCATTATGCGTTGAGTACTTGGTCATAGTGGAAACTTGTCCTCAGAATTTCCATCATGCTAAGACAACCCGGAATTACTAGAAATTTAATCAGAATCCCAGCAACGAGGAAGATAATAGAAACTCGATGAAAATTAGAAGGGCATTACCGAGAACTGAAAAATGAACCAAGTAATGTAATTGCCCGGAGGTGCAGCAAATAGATGGAAATCTTCAGGAATAAAACCAAAATACCTGTTCTCAACTCGACTCCACTACCAAAGCATCTTTCTTCTGCAGAAATATGGTTCTATGAGAGATAGATCAATCAGTGAGCATATTATCCCAGAGGCTAGGACACCTAACCAGTTAAAGGGGTAAGCAAGCGAGATGACAAGAAGTGAACCTTGAATGACAACGACCCACATTAATGGAATCCAGATTGGCACTCGATAGATGAAGCAGCAATTATGCTCTGTATATCGATAGTATCCACGTCCCGATACGCAATTTTCACCAAGAATTGACACAATTAGAATGAAGACTGCTTGGAAAAATGATGCCCATTCCGAAATGGTCCATAGAACCCAACACGTACAGATGCAGAGTACCAATGACCCACCAGTCAGGAGTATATCTAGACGTATGGTTTCATTCTTTGCGTCTATCTTCTTCTCAAGAAGACTAACCGGTGTTGATTCTCTCAATCGCCTCATGATGCTCGAGTTGGATTCGTATTGCTTCTCTGACAAAGGAGGCGAATCCTTTCCAGGAATCCTTTTTCTTTAAATCATCGAAGCGGTTTCTTAGTTCTCGAGGGGCTCGTATCATAATATCATCACTCATGATTTCAACATCCTTGACCCAGTGGGTCACTACAATGTATACAAAAATAGACATATTTATATACATTTTGTTTACATATGTATACACTAGTTCTGAAGATATCATAATCAGAGCTGAAAGTGAGGTGAAATCCAGTATGCCTTTGAGATTCCTAACAAGACTGACAAAAGGTGCGGGGCACTACCATATGTTCTATGTGCCTAAGTACGTTAAGGAGTTCTATGGTCTTAAATCTGGTAGCTATAAAGGTGGAGTTACCCTGAGGAGTGGTGCAACAGCCAGTTATAGGATCCATCTGTCAATGTACAGGAGTACCCTACGCGGCCGCGTTCCAGAGTCCGCTGGGTTCCTGAAGAGCATTGCAGAAATCTGGATGTATCCACACACTTGGATGCCACCAGCCAAAAGACCAAATCACGTCGAAGCGATAGCATCAGAATGGCCCATGCAGACTGTTGAATACCTTGATACATTCAGTCCGAATTACAGGTCACGATGAATATCTGCAATGCGAACGCCTTGAGGGGAGCATCATGAGAGAACGAGTATGTGCTAGTTGTATCTATAGGATGAACAAATTCACCAACATGAAGAAAACCCCCTGTGACAGTTGCCTCCGTTAACTAGATGTAGGGATACCATTTGGCATGAGG
>JAEOST010000422.1 GCA_016840245.1 Candidatus Thorarchaeota archaeon | reverse complement strand
TCATCATGCAGAGATGAAAGTGTGACATCCATGTATATGATGTCCGTGCGATCGGTTTCTAGGATTCCTCTCTCTGTAACATACTCAAAGTCCCACTTGTAATCAAATCTATACACCTCTCCTCTTTTGACACTCTCCAAGACATCTTCAGGTAATCTTGATTCTTTGAAAAGATTGAGGCCTAGGATTGCTTCTCTGTTCCTCACACCTAGCAGCTCTATGCCTGACTTATTGATATCAATGAGCAATCCCTCAGAGTCAAAGATAGCTATCGCTTCTGGTGCATGATCAAAAACACCTTGCCACCACTCATCACGAAACTGCGATGTCTCTGTCATATGTGACGCATCTTTATCATCTGTTAGAATTTCCTGTGCAGAACAGAGAATGGCAGTAACTTTTCCTTCATCATCAGTGAGTAGTCTATCTTGGCAAATAATTTTCTTCTGGACGCCTCCTGGAGTTTCGACGACCATTTCACAGGAACCACCAGGTGCCCCAGCAATCAACGAACTAAGATATTCCGTGGCCTCTTCTCTGCTATGTTCAGGGATATACTCCTCAATCCAGTTTGTCCCTACAATACTACTTTCTTCACACTCAAGAAGTTGACAACCTTTCTGATTTATCATAGTCACTTTGTACTCTGTGTCTAGAGCCAGAATCATTGTTCCAGCTATGTCAAGGAATCTCTCAGCCTTATCCCGTTCTTCCCTGAGGAGGGTCTCTTGTTGTACTCGCTCCGTGATGTCTTGGACTGTCCCCATCATCCGAACAGCTTTGCCTTCTTCATCAAAAGTGACTTCGCCTGATTCATGGACGAAACGGATTGTTCCATCACGATGAACAACGCGATGGTCGATACTGTACTCCTGATTTTCATATAGTGCCTTGTCCACTGATTCTCTAACAGATTCTTTATCGTCCTCATGAACAGAGCTCAGAAATGCTTCATAGGTGGCTTCGAACTCTTTAGGGGCTAAACCAAAAATCCGATAGATCTCATCTGACCATGCTATATGATTGCTGACAATATTCCAATCCCAATGTCCCAAATGCGCAATTCGTTGAGCCTCGGCAAGTTTAGCCTCACTATCCCGAAGTCTATGCTCAGACTCAACGAGTGCCCTTTCAGTCCTACGTTTCTCTACAGAAGTAAGAATGTAGTATGACAGCTCAGCGTACAACCCCTCAATCTTAGACGAACTCTTTCGAATATAGTAGTCCGCCCCAAGATTGAGAGCTTGAATCGCAATTTCCTCTCGACTCTTCCCAGTGAAAATGATGACGGGAATATCCCTTTCATTTACTCTGACCTGTTCCAGAATATCGAGACCTGTTGGTTGATTTTCACCAAGATCGATGTCACACACTGCAACATCGAAGGTATCCTCGAGAAGAAGATTCATGGCCTCCTCTGGAGTTTCAGCAGGAATAATCTCATAATCTGGACTTTGACGCATCAAGAACTGCTCACTGAGCTCCAGATGCACTGGGTCGTCGTCGACCATTAGAACGCGTATTGCCATTTGGCACACAGCCCCATTGTCAGACAACAGTCCCTCTTCTTATTACCTTTGACAGGGTGAAAAACAGAGGGGAAAATAGCTGTAAACCTTATATCGGTCCAACCCTCTCTTCTGGATAGTTAGGGAGGTTACTCATATTGGGAATCCCGTTGTTTGATGGTATCGGTGTCTTCTTCAAGAAACGAAGATACCTTGCTTATTTCATTGTGTTTGTTGCTACTACGTTTCTCGGTCTATTCATGGGCTGGTTGCTGAACTGGTATGCTGGTAGCCCCATGGAGGAAACTCTTGTTTTACTCTTTGCTTACATCGGCTCAGCAGGTACAATCTACTTTGCCTTTGGTTCATTACTAACAGGCATTGGAGCTGATCGCTTATGGATAACGAGACGTGGAAGAGGTAGAACTACGGAGTTGAAAGGACTAAGTTGGATGGCTGTCTCGTTCGCTATCGCTGTGTTCCTTTCTATACTGGCCGGAGCGATTGCGATGCTCTTCTTCGCAATGTTCTGCTGGGTGGGATGGATTGCGTTCCAGGGATACTTGTCTACGCGAACAAGTCTGAGAATTGCTACAATTGCAGAACCCAAGAAAGGTGGTGTCCTGCTAGGTACAGGAAGCTTGATTCTTCTACTAATTGGCCTTGTTCTAATTGGAGGCGAAGCACTCCTTGCCCTATATCTAATTCCGAATAACGTATTCGAGTTGGGCACATTTATTGATGGTATCTTTGCAAGTGCGAGTCTGAATATCGCGACTCAGTTCAACTTTCTAATCATAGCCTATGCTGCCATGGGTCTGTTCGCTCTTGTCATGCTAATCTCATTTATCCGGAATATTGGACGAGGTGCAGCACTGAACATTGCACTTCTAACCAACTTCATAGCCATATACGCAGGATACTTTCTTGTCAATATATTGAGAAGAACAACTGCCTTCGGTATGACCCCTGTGGACATAGGTATGTCCCTGTTCTTCTTGGCCTATGCTCTGAGTGGAATTGGTCGAACTGCCACAGAAGCAGCTGAGAAACCTGGTGGACGAACAGGCGACTTTGGACCCCTTGTTACATTCTTCCTTGCGAGTGGGTACTTCTTTGTTGACAGTATTATCGCAGTTGCATCAAATCCTTCCTCCGTTATTTGGGATTGGTTTAATGCAGGTATCCTTGCGGATCCAAGATTCTTCTATCTCTTCAGAGATGTAGCGAAATTGATTGCCTTCCCCCTTGCTGCAATCTTCACGGCACTATACTACTTGCGCTATGAGCGCACAGAACGTATTGTGTCACGAGCAAGAGAGGATGATGAAAAATTCGATCCTGATGAAGTGGATAAAGACATTGCAGATAGAACTCCAGACCCAGGTGAAGAATGGG
>JAEOST010000421.1 GCA_016840245.1 Candidatus Thorarchaeota archaeon | reverse complement strand
TGTACATCCAGTACTTAGCATACCAAGATAGAGCTCCATCCTTGATGCTCTTCTTCGGACTGACCACTATCAGTCGAGGTTCAGCCTTCATCAGAGTTCCAACACCCAGGCATGTTGGACATGCATGGTCTGGAAGATTGGGAGAAAACGCCCCTGGAAGAAGTGAGTGCATGATCATATGATGCTTTGTGCACCCAAAGCCCTTGTAGAACTTCCTTGATACTTCAGCGGGGATGTTCTCATCTGAGAACTCGAACCTGATGTAGCCACTTCCCACAGTCTTAGCATTCTCTATGGATATTGCAAACTGATGATACAAATCTCGTTTGATGATGATTCGGTCTATCAAGACCTCTATGCGATAGTCCTTCTCCTCTTCGAGCTCAATCGTGTCATTGATACTGAAGGGCTCATCGTCAATCCTGATCCGCTTGTATCCCTTCTGTCGAATGTCATCAAACAAGTAGGGATAGTCTTCTTCGTGGATCTTGTCCACTGGAGCAAGAATCTCGACACTCGTGCCTTCCGGCAGGGTCATGAGATGATCAACAATTTGGTTTGCGTTTCTTGTGTGGACCTTCTTGTTACAGTATGGACAATGTGCCTGTCCGATTACAGAGAATAGTATCCTCATGTAACTCGATATATCTGTCATTGTACCAACTGTAGATCTTGGATTCAGTGTCCCAGTCCTCTGCTCAATAGCAACAACGGGGGACAGCCCAAGGATAGAGTCTACATCAGCCCGCTCCAACATGGGTAACATAGTTCGAGAAGTCGCTGACATTGATTCGAAGAACTTGCGTTGCGCTTCACTAAAAATAACATCAAAAGCCAACGAAGTTTTACCCGACCCCGATACACCGGTGACAACCGTCAACTGATCGCGCGGGATATCCACATCTATATTCTTTAGATTATTCGTTCTAGCACCTTTTACACTAATGTGTGCTCTCATTCTCTCATGCCTCCTTACATCAGTTCTACCTGGTACTTGACATTGTACTGGCTATGAAACCAGACGACAAGCTTGTCAGGCCTGATGTTGTGTGAGGTTTCTCATGTTTGTGAGATAGGCAGTGCGAGTGCGTGAATGAATATACAGTCTTCGGTTTACGTAACAAGACATAGATCTGAATACAACAGTAAGTACTCACGAAAGATATAACAGAAGACAGAATCAGTAGAGTACATTCGTGTGACTGAGGAATGATAGATGAAGCACGCTAAGACCTTCCTTCTGGTTTTCATACTGATATTCAGTATCAATGCATCAATGACCTATTTCGCTGGCGAATTGTCAACAAATAGCACTGTAACCAAACCCATGACATTGTCATATTCCAACCACAGTTCGATCATAATTATGAACAACACAGACTTTGGTTGGCAGGCTGGAAATGAGTCATGGCAGGGAGATGGATCGGTTGATTTCCCATACATCATCGAGAATCTGAATATCACTAATGATGGCACATGTATTTGGATAGACAATGTATCGGTTCACTTTGTAATCAGAGCATGTCTATTAGCATCAATTACAACAGGGACGGGAACAGGGATATACCTACATCATGTAGATAATGCAACAATAGAGGACAATGTCATCACTGAAAAGAGCAGGGGAATGCAGCTTGGAGTATGCGAGGACCTATGGATAGAGAACAACACAATCAACGATTGTGATTCTGATGGAATCTATTTCGATTACTCAGCTAATGTGACAATAGTCTCAAACAGAATGAATAATGATTACAACGGAATCTACTCAGAGTATACGAACTTCACATATGTCATTAACAACAATATTTCTTCAAGTGGATATAATGGAGTCTATCTTCGGACTGGTCTAAATTGGACAATCGATGGAAATAGAATCAATGATATTCATTCTATGGGCATCTATCTGTGGCATGGAGACTATTGTGATGTGACTGACAATATTGTCTACAACTGCCGCGAGAATGGAGTTCAGTTTTACTTTTCGAATAATTGCACTGTAGCATCTAATTCGTTTTATGACAACGGGTGGATTGCTGCACCTGGAACTGTTGGTTCGGGAATCTATACAAGAGATGCAGACGATCTAACATTGGCTGATAACCTACTATACAACAACTCAGCACATGGTGCATATATCCGGGATAGTATTCACGACCTCATTGAGAACAACACTGTATACGGTAACTATGGATGGTCAGGAGAGGGTTGCGGCATCTACCTCTCCAACATCGATAACTCTTATGTATTGGACAACACTGTCTACAACAACACAGAATGCGGGATATATGGCTGGTACTCGGACTATAACAATATCATCAATAACAGGGTCTATGAAAATACAGTTGACGGAATCTACTTCTCTTACTCACTGAATTGCACAACTAATTCGAACGTTGTTTATGACAATGGAGAGTATGGTCTCCATCTAGCCAGCTCAGACAACATCACACTGTTTTCAAACGATGCAGGGTGGAATGGGCTTGGAAATGCATTAGATGATGGAGGCGACAACTATTGGAACACAAGCGTCGGTAATTATTGGGGAGACTACAATGAAGCACCCACCTATCCGATAAGTGGAACAGCGGATAGTACTGATTACCATCCATGGTATAGCTTGTACTCTGGTGTTGCAGATGAACTCACATACACGGAAGGGGAGACCGGAAACACACTGAGTTGGAATTCATCAGCAGTCAATCCATGGAGATATGAGGTTCTGGAAAACGACTCCTCATTAGGATTCCAGGCTTGGGATGGAACCGATATTGTTGTTGATGTAGATGGTTATACGGCTGGACTTTACAACATGACGCTCCTTGCGTATCATGTTTCAGGTCATTTCACCAGAAGTACCGTCTTCCTAACAGTGCTTGAGCCCGTCGTCACTACTACCACCACAACAACACCAACAACTACAACCACGACTACTACTACTACCACATCAACAGTGACTACAACATCTAACACAACGTCCACGACAACTACAACAGTCACTAATACTACTACAACAGTTACAACAACCACATCACCAACTACAAGCACAAGCGAAACTACTACTACTTCAACAAGTACTACCAATACTACATCACCCCCACCAGAGGGCGATATTACAATCATCATGTTGGTTATTGGTGGAGCTGTACTCTTTGGGGTCGTAGTTTTGATAATTGTGATTGTTTCTGCAAAACGTGGAGGTTGAGTGATCATCTCAATAGAGATCAGGAATTAGGGAGTCAAGGACATCGGTCATGGCCTCGACATCCCAGGTTCCAATATGCTTCCATCTGAAGAAGCCATCAGAGTCAATTATGAGGATTGTAGGAATACTAGTTATGACGAATAGGTCTGTGAAACTCTGATTTGTGTCCAGACCATGAGGCCATGGGAATGCATTATCATTCTTGTAGTCAGCAACCATCTCAACGGTTTCAGCAAGATCCACGGATAAGGAGATAGTTGTCAGAACATCTGAGTAGTCAGCGTGAATACCTACAAGTCGTTCACCTTGTATCTCGGAAGCCGGACACCACGTAGCCATCAACACGACTATTACAAACTTACCCTGAAGGTCCTGCAAATCAACATAACTCTCGTCTGATAATTGCACAGTCCAATTTGCTCTGAGGCCTAAGTCCAGTATATCAGTATCTTCAGGAATAGACAGTGGTGTAGGTATAGTGGTTGTTGTTGTATTGAGTGTAGAAGTTATCGTGAGGTTAGAAGTTGTCGTTTCG
>JAEOST010000420.1 GCA_016840245.1 Candidatus Thorarchaeota archaeon | reverse complement strand
GTGTTTGGATCATCGATTCTTCAGGCAATTGGATAAGAGTGTATGAGAGTAGTCCACCCTCAAGTTCGGAAACTGTAATTCGAAAATCAAACCTTGATTATTTCGATCTCGCTGATGTATTTCGAGGAATGATTGAGTATGAAATGGGATTCCAAGAAGATCCTGACGACACACTTACTTTAGCTGTAAGTCTAATCCCGAGTTCCGCATTTGCATTTGACATTTATGATTCTTCCGAGCCATGGCGTACGTATGATGGATTGGTAATAGCAAGGGTAAGTTCTGTTAATTTCTATATCTTTCAAGATACACCAGTCGACTTGACAAATCATTACCAACAGATTGCCAATGATTCATGGGGATCCCATGTTGGTGACATCGTTCCTGAATCACCAAGTGCAGAAAATGAAATTAGAGATCGTCTATATGATATTGATATAGGTTCTGACGGAAATATCTACGCAGTTGGCGAGTCAGTTAGTGATTATTTTCTGCATATCGAAGAGGATATTCAATTCGGTTATGAGGTCGTTCAAAAATATGATTCAGATCTGAACCTAATCTGGAGTACAAGAAACTCCAACTACTCTTTTGGCCGTAGAGTTGCGTATCATAACGGATTCATTTTCACAACTGGCTATACGCGAAATCAGGATACGCATCTTGATCTATTGGTTACTAAGTGGAATACAACTGGTGGAAAAATCTGGGAGGTTGACTGGCCCATCCAATTTGACCAAATTGGAAATGGGATAGCTGTAGCAAGCGATGATTCAATCTATGTATTTGCGGTGGACATGAATATTGCATATCCACAGTATGGAATCTTCGAGTCCTCACAATTAGTGAAATTCGATTCCTCTGGAAACCTAGTATGGAACAAGACACTTGATAGAGTCTTATGGGATAGGCACGGGGATTTAGAGATTTTCCAAGATAGACTGTACACATGCGATAGGTCATCATCTTTCTGTTATGACCTAAATGGAGCACTGCTATGGGGAAATCAGGATGCACATGCTATGGCATTAGACAGTTCTGGCAATCTAGTGATTGCAGCACAATATACTGTTGGAAATTTATCAGACACAACTGAGATGGTTTTATCAAAATATGATGCAACAGGAAATGCACTGTGGAGTGTTAATTTCTCAAAAATATACCTTGAGAAATTCAGTGAGATGTTTGAGATAGCTGATGTAACAACCACTCCAGATAGTAGATGTCTAGTATTGATTCGGACATGGAAATACTCGTACACAAATAGATTGTTGGAATTTAATGAAAACGGAATTCTTCTCTCAGACAAGACAATAGGTGACGAGAACTGGCCACTTGCAGGAATGGGTCTACCTGTACTTGAAGTTAATAATGGTTTCAAATTGGTTGCAGGATTTACAGGAAGGTCTCAGAACTTCAGCATCTACACATATCAACTTCAAGGATCAGTCTACTCCTATCCAGATATTGGTCTTGGTGTCATACTTGCAGTAATTGGAGGAGTTGCGTTAATTGCAGTTGTATCAATTCTGTACTATAAGAAGAAGATGGAAATTGGTATCCAAGATATGAAACGCGAATCAGTTCTTCCATCCACCGGTGATACTCCGTCGAACTAGCTGATAAATCACAATAATAGGAACGCAAAGAATGCAAACTAAGAGGACCTGAGTAACTATCAGAGGTGTTCCGTCATTTGTGGGTTCTTCATTCATACTCCAATATGGAGTGAACTCCCCAATTTTGTAGGTTGTAAGGGCAGTATAATATCGAGAAGTCGTCTCGTTATAGACAGTGGTTGCTATGTAAACAGTTCCGTCATTTGAGGTCTCAATATCGCCAATACAATCAGGAGAGATCGAGTATTCATAGACTAACGACCGGTTCCACAGTTGTGTACCGGTGGAGTTGTATTTTGTTAGGACCAATGTAGGAGTCTCTGAGTTTATGTTCAGAGCACATAAGACATAGACTGAATTATCAGGAGCAGCATCACAGCCACCAAGGCGCAAGAAGCTTACAATCAATTCATCCCAATACCGAGGAGGTTCAACATACCACTCGTGTCCACCTGTAGAATTAATCCAAGACACACCATAAGGGAATGCAAACCTTGGGGCCACAAATGACCCATCTGGTGTTATTTCTACTGGGACTGTATAGATGAAATCAGCATTGGCCCATAGGTCAATCCATTCATCCTGAACCAGTTCCCGAGCGACATACGGGGTGACTACAATAAGCCGCTCATCATGAGAAATCAACACGTTTACCGAACTAGGATAATATTCATTGGTTGCAATTGTTTTGTACCACACAACACTGCCTTCACTATCGAATTTTAGCAATATGTCAGAGTGATTCCATGTGAGCCTTGGAGGATACTCCCAAAGAACTACAACTCCAACATAGATGGATCCCTCTGAATCAAAGTTCACCATCGTCCCAGTTTGATATTCACCCTCACACCAAAATCGTTCCCAGAGCAGTTGCCCAGAGTGACTGTACTTAATCAGAAAAACGGAGTCGGCTTCCAAGTCAGGAAGTCGACCAGTGACAAAGACCCCATCGTCATTGACACCTAGATCATTTGCTTCAACATATTCAGATGTATTCCAAATTGCATGCCATAGATACCTGGCTTCACTAGTCCATTTGACAACCATCAGGTAGTTCTCACCAGGAACACCCGTGTAATAACCAGTCCTACAGAGCGAGTAGATACTACCATCTGGTGCAATATCCATATCTATAGTTGCTACGCTGCCATTGAAGTCAAAGACTTCTGAGTAAAGAGGGTATGCAGAATCTTCTGTGGAGTAACTTTGCGTACTAGGATTGTTAGATGACGATGGGAGGATAGCTGATGCAGTGTTTGAACATAGAAGAAACAAGAGGATGAACAGTGTGCTGTATGACAATCTACGCAAGTCATTCCGACTCCGGATATCCAGTAGATTAGTAACTCATTCGTGCTTCCTTATAATACTGACAATCGTAGCAACTGACAATAACCAGAATATTCAATCACTTCTTCCAACTCATACTAATTCCTCGTCGAATACTCAGTTGCACCAGAAGTAGAACAATAGCCGCTGTTCCAATTACTCCAAGCAAGACAAACAATTCGACGCCATATGAAGAATCGGGAGGGCTAGTTTGTGTAGTTGTTGAAGATGTAGCCAACCAATAGGGAGTGAAATTACCGATTCTGTAAACACTGAGAACAGGTCCTGCAATATCAGTACCTAGATAGGTCGATGCTATGTATATTGCACCGTCTTCTGAGACCTCAATTCCTCCGAAACCACCACTCCAGATATAATGCTCGTAGACTAGGGACCGATTCCACAACATAGCACCAGTTGAATTGAATTTCATCAGAACCAATCTCGTTTCGTTAATCACAAGTCCATTCAGCATATAGATACTATTGTCAAGTGCGGCATCAAAGGGGGCAAAATCAAACACGAATTCACCCCAGATTCTTGGAGGACCGTAATTCCATATTTCATAGCCGGAGACATTTATCCATCTGAGGTGATATAGCACAGTAGGAAATAATGATACAAAATCACCACTAGGTGTTATTTGAGTCTGGTAAAACGGAGTATTCTGTGGAGTAATGATTTCCTTTACAGAACCATCAGGATTAAATTCAGTCAGGTTGAAAAATGATGCGTATATTCTATCGTCATGAGATACAAGAACATCAGGAAATTCAAGGTTTGATAATG
>JAEOST010000419.1 GCA_016840245.1 Candidatus Thorarchaeota archaeon | reverse complement strand
GGAGTACTATCGTCTTTTTGATAGTAGAGATACACAATTGATAGAAGTGCCAAGAAAACTACGACTGCAAAGACGACTTGTGGGAGTTGTGGAATGATCAACTGTCCCCAAATAGGCCATGTGTCAAACATTTGGGTAGGCGCTTGCTGACTCCCTCCAGAAGGCGGATTACCAGGGGGCGGTCCACTATCCGGATGGTCTATATAATGTTAGACCAAGATTACACCCAAATTCATCCCGAGTTATATGTTGGCTCTTGTAAAGTCTGAATAATACGTCATATCTCAATTCAGTTCGTTCTTGCAGTCAAGCTTGGTTTATTCAGTTCACTGAACTTGAAGCTTACTTACTACGTCAGTGACTCCTGTGATGCGTCCAGCAAAGTGAAGAATAGATTGATGAGTACGTAGGTCAGGAACAGAACCTGATAGTGTCACGATACCGTCCTTCGCCTTTACACTAATCATGTCTATATCAACCAAACGGCTTCTGTCTAAAGCGGAAATAATGTTCTTTGCAATGACCTCGTCTACAATTTTTCTACCAGGTACGACTGCAAGTCTATTGCTAATCTTTACAACTCCAAAGATATGAGATGCGAGATTTTCAGCCATAATCCGTTTCCAATAGGCGTTAACCGTACCCTCCAATGCCACTACTCCTGCGCTTACGGACACCTGAATAGTCTGATTAGCCAAACTATCTGTCCAACCAAGAATCTGTTTTACTCGATCTTCTATTTCAGGATCAGGTGGAATCTTAGCATCTGTAGGATATTGTATATCTAAGTGATTATCAACTTGAATTACTCCCGGAGTGTTCCAAGCTACAAAGAGTGCAGCTTCCGAGGCTGCATGATTTGGTACGCTACCTGTCAAGGTCACTCGTCTATTAGTGATGTCTATCATAATATTTGAAATGTCTATTCCATCATGCCAGTATAACTGGTCACTTATCGTTTTCTTTAGTTCTTCATCAGTCTTTTTCATATTAACAAATACTCCAATGAGGTTGAATAGTTCTCAAATGCTGCTGTGAATCTCTTAAGATAAGCAGAATTTGGCCAACAGAAACGATTTGTTATTCCATTTTTTTAGATATATACTATTCCTTCTTTGGAAAACGATACGTAATTGTATATTGAAGTCTGTTTATATCCCCTTTTGTAATTATTTCGGAGTTTATAAATCCGATGTGATGAAAAAAAGGCCTATTAAGAGGCTTTATAAGGCTTGATACATACAGTGGTATAATAGAATGGTAATGATTTGATAAGCTGGCACATGATTCGTGATATAATATGATAGATAGATGCCAGTCAAGAATTGATCGCCCCTATTGAATTGGATTGAAACAATTTGAATAAGAAAATTCCAGATAAGACACTAACGAAATACTATATGCAGACTAAGCAGAGAGCAGTATTCAAGGCTCCAAGGACAGAACTAGGACATATGACTGGATCTGTAAGTGAAGTGGTTGAGGGACTAAATAGACGACCTGCTGCACATATTCCAACTAAAGTTGTTCTTAGATATACGATTGATGAACCTCAGATGATGCGTTTGTTTAACATCTGCGACTTTGTAGAATGCAGCTAAAGCATGCAAAGCTAAAGTTACTGCTCAGGTAACTGCTTCCTACTGTCTGATTTGTAGGCTATCCGCAATAGCTCACTCGTTGTTCACGAGTAAAGATGCTATATCGTGGTTCGACCTGTCTGTTCCGGTCCAAGCATACATTGCTTTGACCCTTGGCAAGATATGGACTCGGTATTGGACTACATTGAGGTAGATGAACTTGGATAAGGAAGGATTTCGGGTATACCTGACTGATCGCGAACAGCCTGTTCCTGAGGAGGAAGTCGTTGAGAACATAAAAATGGTTGAGAAGTTCGAAGAGTTTCTCAAGCAGTTTGCAAAGACACTGGAAACTGCTGCAGAAGAGGAGTTCCTAAAGTTTTCAAAGGTCCTGATTGAGGAGAAAGTTAACACCTATCAAAATTTTGCAGCATTATCGCGTTATGCATACTTTGTAAAGAACATGGACCTGTTCTTACCAGTTCTAGGAGTATTCGACGGATCAGAGGTGATGAATGTCCTCCGTGAACGGCTAGGAGAACATGTTGGCGAGGATAAACGTGATGAGATACTCCCAGAGAGTGACCTGCCCCCACTGGGGCTACCAGATACTGAGAAGATTGAGGTCACCAGAGAGATAGTGGGAAGAATGGAGAAGATACTAAGTTCAGACGATTGTAAGAGAATCTTGGCTGATGTAGCTCATGGACTCCCTCGTGATTTTAGAAAGGGAGAACGAGAGAAGTACCTAGACGCTGGTGATATTGATACATATCTCAAAAGAAAGCGTGAAGGTGCAATCGCAGAGCTAGAGAAGCACAGGGATGATGGCTCACTGTTCTACAACCAATACATCTCCGATGAAGTTGTTGACTTTGTCAAGAGCCGTCCTGATGTCCTGAGTGGTGAGAGAAGGGACAATACCATCTATCATACAAAGATTCCGTACATGGTACAGGAGTACCTTGAAGCAACTGATGAAAGAATGAAGAGATATTATGCCTGTCACTGTGCATGGGCAAGAGAGTCAATTCTGAATGATGATGTCGATGTATCCTCAGAGTTTTGTCACTGTAGTGGAGGATTCACAAAGCAGCCGTGGGAGGCTGCACTTGATCAGCCACTTGAATATGAGATGGTGAAATCGATACTAAAAGGAGACCTCGAATGTAGCTTCGTCATCCAGTTACCAGAAGATGTGAAATAGTTCTCAAAAAGGAAGTTGAATGTGAGATGAGCAGTGGAGAAATGAATATAGATGATGCGATTAAGGGAAGAAGGAGTATCAGAGCCTACAAAGGTGACGCTGTACCAGAAGACCTCCTCAGAGAGGTCATTGATGCTGCTACATATGCTCCAAGTGCCAAGAATGGGCAGCAGTGGCGGTTCACAGTACTTACAGGGAATGCAAAAGATAGATTCACGGACCTATACAGAAGTGAACTTGGTAAACTAAGTTATGACGTAGGCTCATCTTACGGATCCTGTGATATGATGGATGAAGCACCTGTCACTATAGTTGTCTGGAATACGAACCAATTTGGATGGGCTACAGAGGTGCATAGTGTGTCGGCAGCAATCCAGAACCTTCTACTCAAGGCGCACTCTCTGGGTCTAGGGACATGTTGGATTGGTGATATCTTCTATACCTACGATGCGATTATGAACTATTTCAACAAGCCATGGAAGTTACTTGCAGCCATTACTCTGGGCTGGCCTGATGTAGAGCCCGGTCCTAGACCTCGTCTAGACGTTGATGAGGTAGCAGAGTTCGTGTCTAAGTAATTGCCGTCAGAAGGCTTAACTCAGATACACTATCAGGCATGAGTGATGAAACGTATTCTGATCCTTGGTCCATCTGGCTCAGGTAAGTCAACACTGGCAGAGAGAATCGGTCAAGTTCTCAAGATACCAGCTGTGCATCTCGATAGGCACTACTGGAATCCCAACTGGCAAGAAACTCCAAAGGAAGAGTGGGAAGAAAAGGTCAGAAATCTGATTGCAAAAGAAAAATGGGTCATAGATGGGAATTATACGTCAACTCTTGTGATGAGGGTAAAAAGAGCAGATACCACAATATTCATTGATTTTCCAAGAAGACTGTCATATCTCAGGATCTTTCTCAGACTACTCAGACACCGAGGAGAATCAAGGTCATCAGTGGCAGAGGGATGTCCTGAGAAGATAGACATGGATTTTCTTGAGTGGATTTGGCATTACCCTAAGACCCACAGACCACGAATTCTTAGATACCTCAGAAATCTAGATGATACAAAGGAGGTATTCATTCTTCGTAGTCAAAAACAGATTGAGAGATTCGTTAAACTGCTAAAAATACATACTGACTGGACCAGTAAGAGTTCGCCACTGTATTCTGAGTTCTTGATTCAAGGGAACCCTCCATGATTGTTTTGACTATGACGCTCGAAGTAAGTACACGAATTGTTTAGGTGAAAAGAAGTGGTCGGGACTGCTGGATTTGAACCGACAACAGATGAATCTACAATGTAAGTCTGTAATCCATCTTCTAAAAGTTGTCGTAGAAGAAACTGAACCTAGGTAGATTCATCAGATTTTACTGAAATAGGGTAGGTTCAAAGCTTGTTCGGGCTCCAGTTCAAGACCAAGTTGTCTTAGCCTTGTGATTTCATTAATTGGTTCACCAGAGTCGGAATCTATAGCGATGCATGCGCCATCAATCATCTTGGTTCTGAGCTGCCCCTTCGCAATGGGATTGTTTCTCAGGTGTGGGGCATCTAAGACACCTAGTTCGACTGCTCGTACGTATGTTTCAGGTTCAATGAGTGGGTTTCTTGCGGTTTCATTACCTAGTGAACGAATAGTTGCAATGAGCAGTGTAGCATCTTGTACGAGCCCTTCCTTCCTTCTCATGACTTTCTTGTCATCCAGAGGATTTGGGGTTCCAAGAAGACAATCATGAATGACACGTCGTGAAATCTTGCAGCTCTCAATGATTTCCTCTGCAGTTGCAGCATGGTCAGCCTCACAAAATCCCACCACATGTACAATGTGTGGTTTTAGCATCATTCCTGTGTAGATTGAAGATGCAAGCTGACCCTTGCCCAAATCGAGATCAGGTGGATAAGAAAAGAGTCCTGGTCTGATTTGTCTTAGAGAAAGGAAGTTGTAATCATGCAGTGATTCAATCAGTTCGATCTTTGCCAGCATTTTGGCAAGATCCATTTTTGGAGAAGTTCCAAGAGGAGTGTTCAGCATATATTGTGCGATATAGTGTCTAACGCCAACTGTCTTTGCATTGTATGCAGAGAGATATGCCATCGCAACTGCAATTGTATCATGAGCACTTCTCAAACTCCAATGATGCGGTTCATTGATTTCTACTGGTATATCATGTTCTGCATGCCAGCGGTGGTTGTATTGGTTC
>JAEOST010000418.1 GCA_016840245.1 Candidatus Thorarchaeota archaeon | reverse complement strand
TATTTGACAAAGACATAGCCACTTCGCTCGTGAAGAAGCAGGACGAGATGTCTGCTCTTACTGGAAATCCGGCACTTGTCCAGATCTTCGCAGAGTCTGAAGATGCACTGAAGACATACCTCGATTTCGTTGCAGACCTCACTGATGCACCATTTCTTATTGATTCAACAGAACCCATGGTTCGAATTTCAGGTCTCAGACATGCTGAAGAGATAGGACTACTCGATCGGGCTATCTACAACTCACTTAATGTGTCAGCTACTGAAGAGGAGATAGAAGCGTTACGGGACATCCAGCATGACTGTGCATTGCTTCTTGCTTTCAATCCTCAAGACCCCTCGATTGCGGGACGTCGAGCTATTCTCGAACAGGGTGCATTGACGTTGAATATGGGGCTTCTTGATCTTGCAAAAGAGCTAGGTATCACCAAACCTCTGATCGATACTGCGGTGACAGCAGTTGGAGCTGGGGCGGGATCGGCTGCAGCTTTCACATTTGTGTCCAAGACTGTCTATGGACAACCAACTGGTTCCGGTGTACATAATGCTCCTTCATCTTGGCCATGGTTACGAAAGTACAAGAAAGTCAACCGTGAGAGTTTCCTGACTGCAGATGCTGCATCAAACCTAATTGTTCAGATGATGGGGGCTGATTTTGTCCTCTATGGTCCTATTGAGAATGCAGAGCGCGTGTTTCCAGTCATTGCAATGGGCGACGTTTTTGCTGCAGAGGCATCTGAACTTGAGTTTGGTGTACCACCACCAGATGATCATCCCTACAAGAAATTACTCTAGTCTGGAGTTGGTTGATTTGGCTAGAAAAGATCATGTTGTCAAACCTCGCTCAATTGGTGTGTCATCGCTCCGGAAAGGTCCTTTCTACACTGTAGCTTCAGTAGAATTGGGCAATACCACCACTAAATGCGTACTTGTCACAACCAATCTGAAGACCGCTGAAATCTATGAGATAGCAAAAGAGATCCGGATGACGCGAGATCTTCGTCCACCAAGAACTGATGAGTCTGTCTTTGGGAGAACTATCTTTGGAATTGATCTCACTCGTAATTCTGTATCGGAGCTGGTCGCTGATGTGCTGACCACTGTCATGAAGCGTGCGAGACTTGACATTGACCGTGACCTACACTTTGTCGTAAGGTCAACAGGAGTCACCGCAGGATTTGCAAATCCTGACGAGGTGGGAGTGATCGTTCAAGCTCTTGCTGATGGTTGCCTTAACGCTGGCGTTCCCCCACGCAAAATGACTGCCTCTCTAACAGCTGAAAACCTTCCACCTGGTCTACAAGAGTTCACATGGTTGAAAAAGGTCTACTTTGATGGTGCTGTCGCGAGTTCTCTACCTCCAGCAGACACCTCTATTGTGGCAAATGAAATGGAGGGTGAGCTTGTAACAGCAGGCATTAAGGGGGCTGCTAAGAGCACTAAGATTGACTTTCGAAATCCCGTCATGACCCTTGATTTTGGCACAACTCTCTCAGGTCGGATTACCGACAATGGTTATCCATATGCAAAGACAATCTGTTCCTTTGCGGGTCTGGCTGGAGCGATTCCTGACGCTCTAGTGCGTCTGACTGGTTTAGTTCCAGAGCAGAATGGGTCTGTCTTGGATATACCAAATTCGAATCGCCTAAGAAGAATAGACATTGAGGATCAGTATGACTTCTCAGAGAAGCATATCCGAGTGGGGATTGTTGATAAAACCGAAACTCGATATGGCACTGTTCCTGTGAATGGTGAATCTGCTGAGGAATCTGGAATCCTCCTAGTTGGTCTTGATGTTGGTACAAATGGGTCTAAGCTTCATGAATTGGAGAAACATGGTCGGACCATTGTAAATGAAGTCGGTGTCGAAGGTCTATTCGCATTCATCGATTATATGATGGCTGATATTGTTCAAAGGATAGTCACCCTCGTGGATGATGAGGGCCTCATCTTTGATAACACTTCATTGGGTCTGACAGGAAGATCAATCATTACTGGTCGTAAACCAAAATTGATTGTAGAGAACCTTAAGACGAAAGATGACAAATTGTGGACTTCATCACATGATATCCTCTTTGTTGAGGATGGGTTAGCGATGGGTGCAGCAGTTGCAGCCAGATGTATGAATTCTATGGGCACACCACGAAATCCTATGGGTGGTCGAAAAGGTGATCGGTGTGTCATGGCTGAGAGAATGAAGCTCCAAGACAAAGGACGTGGATGACTTTATCTTGTAGT
>JAEOST010000417.1 GCA_016840245.1 Candidatus Thorarchaeota archaeon | reverse complement strand
GTTGATAGCGATCACCCTCGTCCATTCACTGCCAATGATCAACTTAGATTCCAGTTCAAGTATGGTGATGATCTATTTCACAGATCAGGTATCATAGATAAAATCAAGTTTTATGTTGACTTCACTTCAGGTACTATTGATTTCGAGAATATCTCGATATACTTGGCTGCAGTGGATAATGCTGATACTCTGACTGCTGATTTTGATGCCAACTATGATGGAACGATTCCTACACCAGTATTATATCGTGAATCTCTCAACGCCACGGTTTTTGGAGGATGGGTCACATTTGACATTGATAATTGCTTCTACCTAAGTGAGAGATCCAGTCTTATTGTTGAATTCAGGTGGATGGACAAGGAAACTTCAACCATTAGCTCATACTATAGTGCTGGCCTTTCTGGTTCAGTTGCATATTCCTACGGTGCTGATGCATATACTGCTACTACAGCAGATCACACTCTTGACCGAACTCACGCCATCGATATTGACTTCATTTCAGATGTAGTTGCGGAAGATGGAGGCGGTGTTAACAGCGTACCATTTGGTATTTCCAACTTGGGAACTTATCAGCTCAAGTACAACAAGTCAATGATCTCAGAAATTGGAACCATTGACAAGCTCCTTTTTGGAGTATCAGATTTTAACAATACATCAACTCTCGAAAACCTGCGAATCTGGATGGCTGAAACCCCCTTAGAAGGAGCATTAGGTTCAACTTTTGCAGACAATTATGGGGGTGTTACACCTACCCTGGTAATGGATGCAGCAGTATATGAAGCTCGGAATCTTGGTCATGCCTTAGAGTTTGACATAGACAATGTGTTTCAGTATACAGGTGAATATGATCTGCTTATTGAGATAAGATACAATGGTCGAAGTGGAGAAGACTTCTGGTGTTACCGAGATTTATCAGGCGGAGGAGGATATCGTGCGATACATACAAGTGATGATACTGCAACCACTACTACATCAGTAACTGATATGACCTATGACTTAGACATATCATTTGCGCGAGATGCACCAGTAGAACTACCTGATGTCTTGAATGAGGGACAGTACTACTATGCTCGTATCCTTCCCTGCGACACAACTGGTGTTTGGGGAGATGAATGGACCGAGATTGGCTTCAAGTATGACTCAGTACCTGATTTTACCGGAGATAAGATTCGTGTTGCTATTTACAGTGAGCCAACTCTAACCCTGCCAACTTGGACCACTCATGGTGGTTCTATCAATAACAATGCAACAGGTATGTGGGACATTCTCCGCTCATATGGATATGATGTCGCAATTTTAGATACTACTGCTATTGAGAATCATGAGCTTATGACAGCAGACTATGATGTCTTAGTGTTGCCTGATAATCTTCCTCAAGATACGATTGTTGACTATGTAAGAGAATTCTGGTTGGGTGGTGGCGGTATCCTCGCCCTTGATGGCTCTGCGCAATATCTGAGTTACATTGGCGCAGTTCCTGTGGAGGCAATAGGTACGGATGGTTATGACACCTATTGGGATTATGTATCCGCAGATTACAACATCACCACGATTCATCCAGTCACAAAGTCGTATTCTTTGGGTGATTCGTTTACAACAGTCGGCGGTTTCTTCACTTGGAATACAACAGCTCTTAGTGAGACTGATTCCTATCCCGATATCACAATTCTATCAAGAAACATGAATAATCCTGTCTGGGCTACTGGTTTGGCTCTTGAGCCACACAATCTAACAAAGGGTGGAAAGTGTGTAACATTATCAAACGATCTCGACTGGGGTGAAGAAATGCCACTGTATCAGATGTTCGCTGATGCAGTTGAGTGGTTAGCTCCGAAGCCAAAGGCTCGTATTGCATACGACCTTTCGCATCATCCTTACTACGGTTTTGATACGTGGGATATTGGACTTGCCAACTTCACAGGTATTTCAAATTATGAGGACCTTAGAGACGTACTCGTAAGCCGAGGTTACACTGTCGACAAGTACTATCCAAGTGCATCAGAAAACATCACCCTAGAGCGTCTTTCAGCATATGATCTGCTGATGATTTGCGCACCTCTCTATGAATACCTACCTGCTGAGGTTCAAGATTTGAAAACATGGGTTGAAGGTGGAGGAAGTCTCATGCTCAATGGTGAATGGAATACTTTCGCAACTCAAAGCAATAATGTAAATGCAATACTCACAGGACTTGCTTCGGATATCAGTATTCATGTTGGTGTTGAATATGGGACCAGCCAGCCTGTCGAAGTCTATGACCATCTCACAATGGAAGACGTTGTCGAGGTAATGCATTCCGGAGGTTCGTACATCAACGTATCAGGGTATGTAGAACCACTGACTCATTTGGGAGATGATGTCTGTTCTGCTGTGGAAGTTATCAATTATGGTAGAATATACGTAAGTGGTGACATCAACACCTTCGCTAACTTCATCGAATTCTCCGACAATACCGAGCATACAATCAATCTTTTCCAATGGCTGACTACAGACGATGCAACAGTTCTTGCCTTCGTGGATACTGAATCCTCTGGAGTTGATCCTAACTGGAATATCTATCGAGGTCCTGTAGCAGAATCGCTGAGAACTCTTGGTGTTGAGTTCTATCTTACTGACAACAGCACGTACTTCGAATCGTATATTGAAAACGCCCCATGGAACTTGATCGTAATTGATACCCATGAGTATTCACTCTCTGCATCAACATACTCTGAACTTCAGATGTATGTGGAAGCAGGTGGACATGTTATTATAAGTTCAATATATACTGACTCTAGTCACCCCTTCTGGGATTATCTCGGAATTGCTGGTTCAGAGGGTATACTTACTCCTCCGACACACTACGTCTGGGATTCGTCGCATGCAATCTTCGAGAGACCTATCGATTTCAGTGGAAGTAGCTTCTCATCTACTTTCACTCACTTCCCCTTCACACCAACTGCGGCCAATCTTACACTACATGAAAATGCAACAGGACTGGCAGGTACAGTTCCTGGTGCTGGAGCCATCAATGTAGGTATTGCAGAAGGTGCTGAGGGACGAACAATCGTGAATGGCGTACATCTTTCCGTCTATGAGGAGGATGGAGATCTATCTGGGTATGCTGATGGATATGAAATCTGGTACAATGAAATCGTATACATGATGAAACCAGGAGTTAACCGTCCTGATGATATCCTGTTCGAAATCGGTGATACTGGAAACACATTCTCATGGGCCCCCGCATCTGATTATCCCTGGACATACAGGATAGAGATCAATTCAGTTCTGAATGAAAGTGGGTACTGGGATACCGGTGATAGCTTCTTCTTCGACGTCGATAACTATCCCGCTGGAACATATACATTCAGTATCACTTTGTGGGATCAAAAGGGTGGAATGACTACAGACGAAGTAATCGTCACTGCAGCAGTAGATCTCACTGACCCTACTCTTGATAGTCCGATAGACATCGTCTACACTGAGGGTGACACAGGGAACATAATCAATTGGACCGCCTCTGATGCAAATCAGGATAATTTCATCATCCTGATCAATGGAACCTCACCTGCAGGATATCCTGCAGAATGGAATACAACCTCGATTGTGATTGATGTGGATGGACTCGCTGTTGGAGTCTTTAACTATACGATTGTGGTCTTTGATTCCTATGGTCAGAGTGCAACAGACACGGTGATTGTGACTGTTTTGGAGGATACTACTACTACGACAACAACAACAACGACGACAACTACAACCACTGACACAGGAACAACGACTCCACCGCCAGGCGATAACACCCTCCTTATCATCATCATAATCATAGTTGCAGGTGTGGCTGTGGTCATAATCATCATCGTGATTATGAAGAAGAAGGGTAGCTAAGTGTAGAGAAACAGGGTTTGCTCTGAGAGCAAACCTACTTTCTTTTTTTGATACTAAAGATGGAGATATTTACCAATTAGTCTAATAAGATTCCAAATCCACTGATTCTCACAAGTTCCTATTGTTTGAGTGGATGCAGGTTGAATAAGGACGCCGTGCCTACAGAATTTGCTCATCTAGTTGATAGAGAGACGATACCATGGACCCGCATCCTTGAAGACACAGAGAAAAGAAAGGCAAAAGGGAAAGGAGATTTCGAAGCATTCACTGATGCAACAATAGCTGTCGCAAAACGGGAATGTAAGAAGAAGAAACCCAATGCGGATATGATTGTTCTTGCATTGGAATCTTGTCTTAATAGAGGGAAGTTCACAGAAGGTCTAGCCCTCAGTGATTGTTCTGACGATATTGAGGTACTAGCACTTCGAACGATAGCCCTCTCCCTAATTTCTGATTGTGAGGGAATCAGAGAGATCTTAGAAAAATTGGAAGAAGCTATTGACGAAGAATCTGCTTCTGTAGAGGACAAACTCAGACTTCTAAGCGTTCAAATATTCCTTGGTGCTGCGGAGAAGGATGAAGCTGTAATAGCACCCATAATTGAACTAGATAGCCTTCTGGAATCTAATCCTAAACAGATGGAAGATCCTATTCCTGAAGTTGTATATGCAATGTATGTCACTGGTGTGCTATTCTGTCTTGTAGGTGAATTGGAACGTGCTTTGAATGTCGCATTATTTCTTGAAGGCATTGCACATTCGAATGACCGCCGACCGGTCCTCCTTTTATCTGAGAACCTCCGAGGTCGTTTGGCTAGTTTGCAAGGTCAATTCAGAGAAGCAGAAATACACTTCAAGCGAATTGAGAGAATTAGCCGTGAGATTGCATCTGATGTTGGAATGGGAGTTTCTCTTAACAATCTAGGTTCACTCGCACTCAACGCGATTCAGTTAGAGGATGCATTGGAGTACCTGAAAGAAGCAATTGAGTATCTTGAGATGGATGCTCACAGAATCTATGCTCTTACTAACATGGGTGAGATTACTACTCTTCTCGGTCATTATGATGAAAGCAAGAAAATCATGCATGAAGCTATCAAGCTCAATCAAGAGACTGGTGTAGAAATAATCGAGCCCTATACGTGGATGGTGATTCTTCAGACCCGAAGTGGTGATCTTGATGGAGTTCGCGACCATTTGAAAAAGGCCAAGAAAATCTTGAAGACTTCTAAGAGTCCCAAGGATTCAGCTGCCTACTATCATGCTAAGGGAGTGCTTGAGGCCGCTGAGAAGAAGACAAGCATATCAATAAAATCCCTCACAACGGGGATGGAACTCTCAAAGGAAAATAATCTCATAGAGTGGCTCATTCGGTGTAAACTCGCAATTGTGAGGACATACCTCAGTGCATTCAATAGGTCTGGAAAAGACGAACATCTTGCTAATTCAGAATATCATTTGGAAGACCTCATCCAAATATCGAAAGAACAAGAGCTTCATTCACTTCGTGCAGAAGTCCTTCTATTGCGAAGCGAGATTCGGATGCATGGAGGTAACAGGAAAGAGGCACAAGATGATTTAGAGCGAGTAGCTGGTCTTGCAGTGTTCCTTGACAATGAGCGTCTTGAAAAAGTTGCAAAGGACCGTATGCGAGCAGTGTTAGATTCTCCCTCTGATTCAGTGATTATCAAAGAGGCTGACATTGATAGGAGCATGGATCGTGTCGAAGGTTTCCATCCTGCTGGAGACCCCAAGGAGGTTCCTACTCCCAAAATTCATGTACTAATCGCATTGAATCGACTATCTGGTCTTCCGGAATTCGTTCATCACTTCGATGACAGTCTTGAGATGGACAGTTCCTTACTGAGTGGATTTGTATCTGCAATAACATCATTTTCCGGGGAGATGATGGGGACTGGAATGATTCGTTCCATCAATCAAGAAGGATTTACCCTGATGATGGAACACACAGCATCTCGAATCGTTACACTAGTAGCAAGTGAAGAGACCTTTGATGTACGGTACAAACTCCATCAATTTGCTCAGATTTTCGCTGAGACCTTCCCTGCGAGCTATGACTCGGTTGTCACTAGCGAATACTCTGCTGCTGCAGATCTAGTTACAGAAATTTTCAGCAGTATAGCTCCCGTAAGTTAGTCCTTCACTCTGTGTTCCAATATGCTTAAGGGTCGCCAAAGGGCCTAGCCAACTATGTCGCTGACAATCTTTGGAATTGTATTCTGGATATTCGCTCTAGTATATACAGCATACATCTCCAAGTACAAAACGAAAACTGTCTGGAGCACTTTCATCAAGATGGCTCCAGCTTTCACAGCTGCAGTCTTTATTCTGATCTCAGGATCGACACTCTTCTATCTGCTCTTGGCTGCTGCATTGATAGTCTGTGGACTTGGCGATGTTGGTATGGATTTTGATATCCTACCAGGATTAGGTCTGTTCCTGATTTCCCATTTCATATTTACTGGGAATTTCATGTTGTACGGACTCGTTGGAGTAACTCCAGTTGGAATAGCGGGTTTTGCAATCTGCCTGGCTATTCTCCTTGTATACTTGTTCTTCTACTTCAAATACGTCAAAACAGCTGAAGAACCAATGCCTGCACCCTTTGAGAAGGCAGCATACTTCTATGCTATCATGATTTCGCTGACTGCCTGTTCATCTCTTCTGCTCTGGCTTACGACAGGCGCACTCTTAGGGTTCCTTCCATTCATTGGAGCGCTCCTGTTCATAACCTCAGATTCGATGATTGTCATCAAGGAGTTCCATCACAAGTTCAAACTTGATGAGGAACTTACATTGCTTACCTACTACGCAGGAATATTCCTGCTGGCTTTAGGTGCAATTATCTACGTACTATAATTGTGGGCTTTGGCG
>JAEOST010000416.1 GCA_016840245.1 Candidatus Thorarchaeota archaeon | reverse complement strand
ACCCTTGTTCACAACAAAACCAACTGGAATAGGTCTGGGTCTTGCAATTACTAGGATGATGATTGAAGCAAATCGTGGGAAGATTGAGGTGAAGAGTGAACCTAGCGTTGGCACATCCTTCACATTTCTACTTCCAAGAAAATAACAATTGGTTTGAGGTCCATTACATTTCAAAGAAAATTTAGAGTAGTTGTCTGCATTTACAGACAACCACCGGGATGAAATAGACTACGGGTTCATCATTGAACGATATGAACTAACATTGTTTTCTAAGTCTCCACAAAGGATTCATTCTCGACTGATAATCTTCTTCCATGTCAGTCTATTATATTCCTCATGTGGAAACATATCGATATCGTCCTTATTTGTGATATAATCTGCGAATACTTCTATACATCTTCGAACTTCTTCCTTCTTGCTTTCACGTCTCATTCTTCGTTTCCTTTTACGGGAATCATATCCTGACATTCTATTCTTTCACCTCTTTTACAACTACATTGAGAGAGGGATACATGCATCAAGGATAATCCTTGATTCCTCTTCCCCGAGAGGACCACACAAAGAAAAAGCAGACATCACGAGGAAGACGATTCCGATTACTGGTCTCCACTAATGTGGAACCAATACATCGGTGTTGTATTTCCTCGTATCATTCGTAGTCAAGCTTAATGATGGACTCCTTTGTATTTAAGCTCTCATGTCTAAGTACGTACACATAGGAATTGGTCTTGATTTACAAGGGTAACTAATAGTCTAAACATTCATGAGGTGGTTGTCGTGGGATATTCAAGTATAAGATGGTGGAAGCTTCTATGAGTTCAACACGAACTGTTGGTTTAATCATGTTCCTTTTTGTTATTCTTACAATACTACCATTTGGTCTTGTACTGATTATTTTCGAGATGGTTGGGATCATGGAATATGCAGGACCCTTTCTCTGGCCTATCTTCACAGGTACAACAATCATGATTATCGTCATGATGCTAGTCATCTCAGGAGTTGTTTATCTCGCGAAGAGAACACAATTCACCACTGAACAACCAACGGTCAGTTATACACCAGAGCTACAATACTTACGAGATGCATACTTTGCAATTCCAACAAGATGTCCTTCTTGTCAAGAAGCAATAGAACTCGACAGGGTAAGCTGGACTGGACCCCAAACAATGAGCTGCTCAAACTGCTTCAGCTCAATTCACATTCGAATCAAAGAGAATTGAGCAAGTCAACTCCTAGCAATCCTTAGATTGCCAGACTCAGTCCATTCAATCAACCTGTCATCAACAAGATGCTCAATCACTTTCTCAACTCTCGAAGCTTGAGAAACATCACACTTGATCTCGGTAAGAATCTCATCCATGCTCATTGAATCGACGTTAGTCAAAGTACGAACAAGTTCTCCACGAACCTGTCGAGTCGATCCTGCAAATCTTGGTTGAGTGGATCGGGAAGTAATTCCTGTTACACTGGAAGTGAGAACACATGCACCGTAATCCATCAGTGCATTGTGCCAATCACTAGACCGACCCTTCAGGAGAACTAAATCTGCAACGTCTTGGAGCTGACAATCAGTCATCCCCTCATCTGCAAATCCTTCTGAGATCAAGACCCGACGGATGTTCGTATCAACTGCTGCAAGGTTCTCATTAAATGCGAATATGAGAATCGACCGGGACGTATAGGGACCAATCCCTTTGAGCTTTCGTAACTCCCCAACTGTCCGAGGGAATCCCCCTAGTTCTTGAATCTGCATCGCTGCATCTCTCAGCCAGATAGCACGCCGATTGTAACCCAAACCGGACCACACTCTCAGTAGATGCTTCATTTCCGATGTAGCAAGTACTTCGGGATTTGGGAATTCTTCTATGAATCTCAGATACTTAGGGACAACACGACTGACCTGGGTCTGTTGAAGCATTACTTCTGACACCAAGACATTGTAAGGACTAGGGTCTTGTCTCCATGGGAGGTCTCTAGCATTGTCACTCCACCAATCCATTATTTTTCTCTGAAAGGCATCAATTTCTAATTGCTCAGTGGTCATACTCACTTCAAAACCTCATACTCTAAGGTTAACTCTCTTAGCATGGTTATCTGCAGTTTTGGATATAATCCTCAGTGTATAGTCATTTCTAGATAGTACGTAATCCCTATTGGTTCATCCGCTCTTTTTCTTAAGGACTATTATGACAATCACAACCACCGCAGTTCCTCCAATTCCAAGACCAATTATCAGTGTTAGAATTGGGCTGATTCCAGTTGGAGGTGGAGAGGTGGGACTTGTACTCGTCGTTGGAGTGGTACTAGATACGACAGTAGTTGTGGATCCTGTTGTGCTAGTGGTAGTTTCTGTTGTTCCACTCGTTGGCCCAGTTGTGCTAATGACTGTAGTTCCAGATGTTGTCACAAACACAGAGAATGTGTCTGAGAGTTCATTGTCATATGGATCCACCACGGTCACTAATAGACCATAGTGCCCAGTATCGAGGTCACCTATGCTTGTTATCATTCCAGTTGAAGAGATTGAGAATTGCTCAGTGTTGTTGATGCTCCACTCATCAAGGCCAGAGAGATCAGTTGCCGAGAGCTGGTACTCTAAAGGAGTGCCTTCTTCGATGTACTGATTTACAGGGGCATTTTCCCATTCAGGTGGTGTGGTATCCCTGATATCAACAATGATTGCGACCGAAGCAGTGTTCCCATAGATGT
>JAEOST010000415.1 GCA_016840245.1 Candidatus Thorarchaeota archaeon | reverse complement strand
CATTGGAGTGGTGGGAAACCGACGACGCTGAGGTCAAACTCCAGTGAAGTGTCAGTGATGATGGAAACCCGACTGGCATGGTTCCATCATTCACTATCTATCCTAGCAAAAGGAGTGTTAATTCCGCAATCTATAGTCGTGGTTCTCTAATACCTGAGAGAAATGTACCATGACCTGGACTAGCAACGCAATCCACGCCATCGAAAACTAGCTGGCCTCTGACAAAGGTCTTCTCTGGGACTCCTGTCATCTTCATTCCCTCGTACAAGGTCCAGCCACACTTTGAGAACATCATGTCCTTAGTGATTTTTTCCTCCTTTGAAGGGTTCACTAAGACTAAATCAGCATCTGATCCGACTTGAATCACTCCCTTCTTTGGATAAAGACCAAATATCCTTGCAGGATTTCTTGAAGCAACTCTAAGCAGTCTCAGGAAAGTTAATCGTCCCTTGTTGACTCCTTCCGATAGTAGGACCCTGAGAATCATCTGAGTTCCATCTACACCAGACCATGCATTTCGAATATCGTCTGTACCCGCATCTTTCTTCTCCAACGGGCATGGTGCATGATCACTCACTGTGATATCAATTGCTCCTCGCAGAAGTGCTGACCATAGTGCCCCTTTATCTTGTTTCGTTCTCAGGGGTGGATTTAGCTTACTCATTGGTCCTAACTTGTTCATCTCATCCCTGTGAAACATGAGATGTTGGGGACATACCTCTGTTGTCAGAAGAACTCCCTGAAGCTTTCCTTTCTCGATTTCCATTATCCCTTCTCTAGTTGTGATATGTGCTATGTGGAGATGACCATGGGTCTCTTTGGCGATACTAATCATCTGTCTGACAGCCAGTTGTTCGGCAAGGTTTGGTCTACTAAGTGAGTGGCTAATTGGAGCATCCCAGTCATTCATCATATCCTTAGCAAATTCGTCAAGCACTCCTTGGTCCTCGGCATGGATTGTGGCATGTCCTCCATGTTCAGAGACCTCGCTTAGAAGACGAGTAATCACACCATTGTTAGTCTGGTATGGCTCACATGTGAACGCCTTGAAGCCAACAATACCCTTCTCTATCATCTTGGGAATTGCTGTTATGTTCTCAGAGTTCATCATTCCCCCGTAGAATGAGAATTCAACAACAGACATTGATTCTCCTTGAGCAATTTTTTCCTCAACAAGTGCAGGTGTATCCACTTGGTTTGTGAGAGGCATGTCTATGATGGTAGTGACTCCTCCAGCAGCTGCAGCTTTGGAACCTGAAGTGAAGTCTTCATGGTCCAACATATCCGGATCGTGAATGTGCGCATGAGCATCAATGAGACCGGGCATCAGAATTTTATTCTCGGCATCGACAGTTTCGCTTGCCTTGGGTAAGTGCTCATCTGTAGCAATCGCAGTAATCACACCGTTGCGAACTGCGAGACCACCTCTTACAACTCCAGATTCTAGTAGGAGTCGAGCATTCTTCACAATCAAATCAGCTGAGTTGACCAGTTCAGCCACCTCCCACAGGTGGGAACATTGCAACTGCATCTCCATCATTCAACTCTGTTTCATAACCATCTAGGAGTTCTATTCGTTTACCATTAATCATGCAGGAGTAGAATCGTTTGAGATTACCAGTTTCATCGTCAATTACAGTATCAACAAACTTCTTTCCATATTTCTCAATCAGTTTGTCTAGAACCTCTCTGATGGTCTTCGCTTCCATATCGATACTCCGAACTCCGGTCACTTCCCTGACGGTAGCGAAGAACTTCACTTTGACTACTGGCAATGATACTCACACCTTCTCTACTCAGTGCTAAGGTATTAAAACGCTTCAGTCTACCGCTCAAAGACACCAAGGTCTTGGAGTGGTATCCGTTTGGAAATAGTAGTCGTTGGTCATTTGAGTAGGGACCTGCTGATTACTCCATCAATCCGTAGAGAGACCCTTGGTGGGGGACCTGCCTATGCCATGCTGGCCCCTTCTATTGGAGCAAATGACTCTGGAATAGTAAGCAAAGTTGGTGACGACCTCGAACAGAAGTACTACTCGATTCTGCAAGATGCAGGATTAGACCTCACTGGTCTTGTGCAGAGTGGCTCTCACTGTACACGTTTTGTAAACGAATATGACAATCAGGGTCAAAGGACCCAGAGAATAGAGCATCTAGCACCCTCTATCAATGCAGGTGATCTCTTTGAGAATCATATCCAGTCTGACATCATTCATTTCTGTCCCCTCACACGTATTGAGATTGATCCGGCTTGCTTCCAAAAGGCTGCACGTGCGAATGCAATGGTTTCTCTTGATATACAGGGATTCTCAAGAGGCGTAGACGGCAATAAGGTGATTTCAAGAACATGGAGTAATCCAGAACATATTATCAAGCACGTTGACGTCATCAAGACGGACGAGTCCGAGCTCTTGGCGGCCACAAATACAGATGACATCCAGATTGGCATGGGTCGATTCTTTGATTTAGGTCTCAAGATCCTCCTTCTCACGTGTGAACGAGGTGGATCGACAATCTATACACCAGATGAACAAATTGACATCCCTCTCGTCCTGGCAGATGAAGTAGTGGATACAACTGGTTGTGGTGACACCTATGCCATTGGATTTCTTGTTGAGTACAAGAGAACTCGTGATTTGAGATATGCAGGAGTCTTTGCAGCAACCTGCGCTTCATTCAATCTGGAAGAAGTAGGTCCGTATAATATGCCCTCGCGTTCACAGGTTGAGGTGCGAATGCGTCAGTACTTGTGACATCTACGGGAAGGTTTTTGATAGTCTTACACAAAAAGCTGCTAGTGGTTGGTAGTGTTATGTTAGAAGATCTTGATAGACTAATGGATGAAGCAGGTGTAGATGCTGTGTTGGCACAGGGAAGTGCTTTCTCAGTTCCTGATGTTTATTGGTTAACAGGTTTCCGCTCTAGTGATGATATCACTGTTCTGAAGAATAAGGGGGAGGAAACAGTGGTCGCCACATCGTTCAACACACTTGATCGAGTTAAGAAGGAGAGCTTTGTGACGCGAACTCATGATATGACTGAACTTGTCATTGACTTGATAAGAGCGAAGAAACGAATGATTGACAATCCTAATGTCGTCTATGACAATATTCTGAGTAACCTATTCACTGGAGATGTGATTGGTGTCCCGATTCATCTACCAGCTCACGTTCTTGTGGCGATTCAAAAACTGGGCTACAAAGTGAAGGTCGTTACGCACCTCTTCAAGGACGCTCGAGCAACGAAATCAACTCGCGAGATAAAGATGATCCAGAAGGCTGCAGATGCTACCATGGGTGCAATTGGAAAAATGCTTGAGTTGATCAAAGACACCGATATTGGACCTAACAAGGTGCTTATGCATAACGGAACGCCCCTTACGGTCGGTTTCATCAAGATGGCTCTGGACCACATCCTCTTGGACCAGCAGGCTGAGTCTGCTGAGGATGTGATTCTTGCAATAGGAAAGAAGGCTTTCGATTGGCATTATCTAGGTGTTGCAGGTGACAAGTTCAAGGCAGATGTGCCAATTATCATGGATGTATTTCCCAGACTCAAGAATGAACGGTACATAGCAGATGTCACCCGAACTTTTGTCAAGGGAACACCAAGCAAACAAGTCCAGCACATGTACGATTCAGTAAAGGCGGCTGCCGATGCTTGCACTGATGCTTTGACAGCTGGAGCACGAATCGATGATGTAAACATGGCATGTTATGAAACTCTGAAACATCATGGATATGACTCACGCAGGCTCAACCCTGAGGCAGTGGATGGTATGACACATGGTCTTGGTCATGGAATCGGGCTGGATGTTCATGAACGCCCTAGTAGTTACACCTATGATGATCACTATGAGGTTGGAAATGTTATGGCAATAGAGCCCGGAGTCTATCTCAAGAAGATTGGTGGTATTCGTATAGAGAACGACTATGTAGTCACGAATCGAAAGACGAAGCGGTTGACGCTGGGTTTCGACGAGGAGTTCTTCTCTCTCTAGAGTCCTTTATTCATCAACAGTGAGTGCTACATATGGACAGACTGAAACACACATACCACAGCCCTCACATTTGTCTTCGTCAATTGTAAGGACACCAGCTTTCTTGTCAATTGTGATAGCATTATAGACGCAGGACTTAACGCATAGACCGCAAAGTGTGCATTTCTCATCGTCCAGCTTTGGTGGTGGAGTCAGGATTGTAAGCTCTGCCATATGCTTCAGTGCTATACCCCTAATTTCCTCAAGCGAGTCATAGTTGTGTGAGTCTAACCACTCTTCAACTTCTGATGCGATTCTACCATACACAGTTGGACCATCAAGAATTGCAGCTGTACATACCTCCACAGCTGATGCGCCTGCCATGATAAACTCTAGAGCGTCGAATCCATGAACAACGCCACCCACCCCAATCACTGGAATGCTGACTGCCTGAGCGATGTCTGCGACACACTTCAGGGCAATTGGTTTTAGAGATGCCCCACTCATCCAACCATACCCTCCATCACTTCCAAGCATAGGACGGCCGGTTTCAATATCAATCCTGAGACAAGGACCATAGGTGTTGATGGCGACTATTCCATCGACATGAGGCTCTAGTGTCTTTGCTACTTCTGCAACATCTACCTTTGGACTGAGTTTAGCAAAGATGGGAATATCAACACTTTCTCTCAGAGCCTTTGCTATCTCAACATGACCCCCTACAT
>JAEOST010000414.1 GCA_016840245.1 Candidatus Thorarchaeota archaeon | reverse complement strand
CTAGAGGAATCTATGTTACGTTCTGATCTATCTAGTGGACTAATACATAGAGTTGCCTTTCTTGCATACCTGAAACCAAAACATCAGAAAATGGAGTTCGCTCATTGTATTGGAAATGGAATGGCATATTCACTATTCAAGGATAAAAAGATCCAAGCTAAATGGCGAGAACTATGGACAAAAGCAAGTAAAGACACAGAGTACAGCAGTCTTTCGAATCATTTCATAATTCACAGAGAAACATATCTCACTTCTGGATATAGAGGTATATTCAATGTGTTCCCTCATCTTCCTGCGGCCCTTAATACTGAAAAAGCTAAAGAGGTCATGCGGTTAATCCATGATGAAACATTTCCAACTTTTGTTTCACAACTATGGCAAAACCTCATGAACTTCTGTGGATTACTAGATAATCCATACCAACTAACAAAGAAGAAACGGCTCATTGATAGTATACACTTAGCACCTCGCGTCCTAGTTGACCCCTCGTCTCTAGGAGTCGGTCTAGTTGTGGGATCATTCGATTCAACTCCAGAATCCGAAATATGGTTTGATGTGAAGTATAGAGATGGAAATTCAAATCGCCACTTAGTACTCTATCAAGATTCTAACAGCAATGTTGAATCGATTAACTACTGGCTAGACCCAGGTGGTGTTGCTATTGAAGATAAGGGTAGTGCATCAAGAGCGTCCCATTCGTTACACTGGATACGACGTTTTCTTGGTAAAACTCAACGCGTTGGTAAAATCGATCAACTACTGAATTTCGAACAAAGTGAGCTAAGCAAAGTGGAAACAGCTGTATTGGAACGCTTACTAATGGGTGAGCTTGAGATTCTGGCAAATACACTTGTAGGATCGACCGATGCTGTCAAATCACTCATTGATAAGGGGCGTCTTGTCCTCCTACCTGATTTCAATCATCTTGGATTCCACTTGAATTACTATCTCTCTGGAATGTATGATGAGGTTCTTGAGATAACAAAGGACTTCGCTCGCGAAGGAACAGTGGTCAAGAGTCAAGATATTGCTCACGCTGTTGTTTCATCCCCCTTGATATGGGAGAGGCGATTGCTTGAAGTGATTGATGATACTGAATTGAGCATCTACCCAATCATCGATGTAAAGTCAAAGAAACGCATCCTACGAGATGAGGATCTTTTCCCACCAACTCGGGATATACTCCAATGGTCTGATGGACCAACTACTTGACAACTTCGACAACCGTCCCAATCGCCCGAGTATTTGCTTCTCGCAGAACTATCTTATCACCCAGCTCAATTGGCTCTGGGTGGGACATAAATTCTAGTTGCACTCTGGCAAAATCACCAACACTCAGGAACTCACTGTCATAGATTTTCTTCAAAATCACCGTCTGCTGTATGGTATTGCATTGAAGTACTGGTGAGTACCCTGTCGAAATTCTAGTTGGATGTCGTGTAACTACTATGTTCGCCTCAAAGACTCTACTGCTTTTTATTTCATAATCCACATCAGCCACAAGTTGACCTCTTCTGACCTTGTGTTTGTCGACATTTTTGATATCAAAACCAAAGAGATCTCCCGCCTTTACACGATTCACTCGCTTCTTGAACATCTCAATACTGAATAAACGACCAGTTAATACTCCTCCTGTTGGATTCGGACCAACCACAACATTTTGACCTTCCTTAAAGACACCAGTCTTGACTGTTCCAGTTATTACGACATTAGTGCCTCTTATTCCTCTGTAGACCTTGTCAACATACGCACGGGCAGTTTTCGTCACATCTGCGTTTCGTGTATCAATGGGTAGCTGTTTAAAAAAATTAGTCAGTAGGTCAAGGGAGCTATTCTCAGTTGCAGCAATATGAATGACCGGAACTATAGTGCCATTTTTAATCTCTCTAAGTATCAGTGGAATATCTGTTTCTGCTGTTAGATTGATTGGTATCCTGCCAATCTCCTTCAAAGAGTCTCTCACAACTTCGGACACAAGAATCATGTCCTTAGGTGTTGTCCGATCAACTTTAGAAATTCCTACTATCAGTGGTGCATCTTGACTAGACATCAAAATGAGATGCTCACGTGTGATATCATCCAATCTACGAAGACCACTCTTTTCTTCCTCGCTTTTGATTAGGTATGCTTCCTCAGGACCTGGAACTAAGATAAGACCATATTGGGCATCTGCTCCCAATATGCTTCGAATCATTGTCTTGCTATACTCCTTGTGCCCAGGAGCATCGAAGAATGTCAGAATTCTTGTTGATTGATCAAGTACTCTTGCAGTTTCTGCTTTGTTGAGTGGGTTCTCGAGATGAATCGTTTCTCCGTCTTTTGTGAAACCTAGAAACGCTAGATGGATGTCTGCTGTCTGTCCCCTAGTTATCTCTTGAGGATGAGTCAATAGAAATGAGCGAGCTCGCCCGCTACCATCATCTGTACTTCCAGTGACAAGGCATCCAACAAGAGTTGATTTTCCCGAATTAACACGCCCTGCTATGTTTATCGAACATGTCTCTTTTATCTCTGGAGCCGCTGTTCTTTTCAATAGGTATATGCCAACAAGCCCCTGTGGCGTTTCAACATGCTCTTCTTCAACAATCTCTACACTTGCTTCCTCACACAATTGATTGAGAATTCTCTCAGCATCTTTTATTCCACTTTGAGATAGACCGAAAATTTTCCACTCTTTATCATTGATATCTTCAATTCCAACAAGGAACCTACCTTCAAATGGATCCTCGCATGTCATGTATCTAATTCTGGTTACTAGCTTCTGCATTCTCTCCGATTTAAGATCCGCCTTTGTCAACCTTCGTTTGAATTCAGTAGTACTGTTTTCTCCTGTCTTCAAAATTGCAAGTATTTCATCGATTGATGTCATTAGTGATGTTTCCTACTTAGTTCATAGCGAGAAACATTTG
>JAEOST010000413.1 GCA_016840245.1 Candidatus Thorarchaeota archaeon | reverse complement strand
TGGATTAGTTGGTTTTGGTAGTTCTTTTGCTGTAGGAGTAAAATCGATAGAGAAATCGGAATCTGCACAACCCGTCTTTGAGATGGAAACTGGAAATGGGTGGTTTGTAACCACTAACGGTGTTATCGTTCATAACAGCTACGGTGTAACAGGCGCTCAACACTTCGAGCTCTTTTGTATGCCCGCTGCTGAGAGTGTTACTGCATATGGAAGAGATGCCATCCTCAGAACGAAAGAGAAGGCTGAGTCCATGGGTGTTCGCGTCCTCTATGGTGATACTGACTCTGTCTTCCTTGACAGTCCGACAATAGAGCAACAAGAGGAACTTATCCGATGGTCCAGTAAAGACCTCAAGATTGACTTAGAAGTTGAAAAGACATACAAGTATGTCGCACTCTCTGATAGAAAGAAGAACTACATTGGAGTATACACATCCGGTTATGTTGAAGTTAAGGGTCTCAGTGGAAAGAAGAGAAACACACCTGATTTTGCTCAAGTTGCATTCCAGGATATGTTGGAGGTTCTCAGTCGAGTAGACAATCCAGAAGGGTTTGAAACAGCAAAGGACGAAATTCGTGAAATCATCAATTGCGTTCTCGACCGCTTGGAGGGTAAGACTGAATCCTATACTCCTGAAGACCTGGCATTTCGTGTCCAGATGACAAAATCTCTTGATCAATATGGCGACACCAAACCAATGCATGTTCGAGCTGCTCAAATGCTCAAGGATGCAGGATATGATGTTCCAGCTGCAACAATTGTCGAGTACATCAAAGTCAAGGGTCGGGATGATATCTTACCTGTTCAGATGGCTAAGGAGACTGATTTCTGGCTTGACAAAGATCGGTACATCGATACATTGCGTTCGGTCTTTGACCAAGTGTTAGACTCTGTTGGCTTGAACTTCGATGAGATGCTGGGCTTCACAACACTCGACCAGTTCTTCTAAACTGCTAACACAAGCTCATTCTCTACCTACTAGAGTGAAGACTAAATAGGACTAACACTACATACTTATTATCTCAGACCACCAAAGTCTTTAGAGGTACGGCGAAGAAACTCTTATAGCGCAGCGGCACCAAGACGCAAGAAAGTAATGCTGCACCCGTACTTGGAAGAAGGGGTTCAATGCCAATGACACAGAACTTCAGAGAATTCTTCATGCAGAAGCTCCTCATTCTGCTGGGACCAGATGACGTGGACATGTCTGCAAAAGAATTCATATCGACATATGCATCATACATGACTTCTATTGGTATAGTTGGCAAGGCTCCAACAGGGCATGCACTCTATCCAAGTCGAACTGCACCAGTTGAGGAAGAACACACGCAGTTCTTTGAGGAACTTGTTGACCTAACACACTCGTTAGATATCCATACTGCAGTGGGCATGGACTTCTATACTGACGGTTGGTTTGGAAAAGACCCAAAATATCAAACCATGACTGAGGGTGGCTCTGTAATGTCCCACCAAATCTGTCCCAATAGAGAGGAGTTTTGGCAGTATGGCGCAGAAATCATCAAGGAGATTGGGTCCTATCCAATTGACGAGATTCTTCTTCTCGGGGCTGGATTCATTCGTGACCATTTCTGTTTCTGTGATCGATGCAAGAACGATTTCGCACCACTGGTGGGTCAAGAACCAAACCGACTCACATACAATTACATCATTGAAAACCAACAATACCATGCCAAATGGCATGAATGGCGTAGCAATGTAGTGCATGATGGCATACGTTTGCTACAGGATGCAGCTCGTGATTCCGATCAACTTCTTGATCGAAAGGCCCCACTCAAGCTCACAGTTGAGGTACTAATAGACCCAGAGAGTGGTCTGTCAGAAGGAGCTCGAGGAGAATATGGGTACGACTATGCAAAGCTTGGTGAAATCACAGGCAATGTTCTCATCAACTTATATCCGTGGAGTCCTATACTACCAGCTAAGGGCAGTAAGGAGTATACTGACCTTGTAGAGAGTCTCTACTTCACAAATGAATTCACTCGTAGAGGTGGCAATGCATCACTCTT
>JAEOST010000412.1 GCA_016840245.1 Candidatus Thorarchaeota archaeon | reverse complement strand
GCTGAAAAACCTCGGACATCATAGGCCTCTGTAGTTGGATTTGAAGACCATCTACCATACACATCAAAGTCTGTTGAATAGGCCCCGTTGAGAATGATATTGATAGCTAGAGCATTAGGTTGGACTTGGATGAACCAATATTCTGTATCACCGGAATTACTGAGATAACCCGATACAGTAATTCCATTTTGCAGTCTTCCTTCAGCAAGATGCATAGAATTTGATGTGTCAATGTTAGAAACAGTTGAATTTGATAATGGAAACATTAGTGATACAACAATCAGTACACTGAGAAGCCAAATTAAGATGTGCCGAAGTCGTTTCAAGGTTTCCACCTACTGTCATTTTTGAACTTCGCAGGTTATAAGATTCATGTAAGTCAATCCTGATAAAAAAATCAGATATTGAAAGAGAATCAAATGCACCAGACAGCTTAATATGGGATGGTAAATGTACGCCTCTTGAGGTGTTTCTACTGGGTATTATAGATCACGTAGCCTCTCTACTAGATGGAGTGGACATCAAGTATACACAAGAAGGTAATGCGCTACTAATGCGTTGGAAGACAGACCACTTCGACGATTTAAAGATTAGAATCGTCACAAACAATGATGAATCCTGGGTATACATCGTTGCTCCTTTCACAAATATCAGTCAAATTGACGATGCTGCCAAGCAGAAATTTTACTATGATATGCTGAAGGAGTCCTGGAAGGCAAATGGTGTCAAATTTGCAGTCGACGATGATGATGACATTATCGTTATTGCAGAAACCAACGATACTGACCTTACTGGTGAGGAAATCAGAGTCCTAGTGGGACATGTAGTTCACGCTTGCGATGCCTTGTGGCAAATTTATCCTACTTCATAGGATAGATGATAGTTAATACGGTATTGCCCGGCATTCAATGATAGTCGGGCGGTCTTACTTTTTCTTATTGCAAATCTTGATAAGATGGCTTAGAGCAACTGAGGATAAGTGCAAGATATGACTGCGACAGAGGACCATGCACCATTTCCTCCTGAGAAACGAGAGAAACTACTGAGTATCATGCATCCAAGACGAATTGGACACTTGTTCCACTATATTATGGGATTCTGTCTGTTTCTACTAGGTCTCATTTTCTTCGTCGCCGCAACTGCAGGGATCTTCCCAATAAACCCAATCTCGTGGACACTCGGTTTCATATCATTATCTCTTGGAGTTGGTATCATTTCTTGGGAAGAAGTTAGAGTACGAAATACTATGTACATCCTCACAACATGGAATATCAGATTACGTTCAGGATTAACAAACAAGATTACAAATCGCATCTTCTATGATGATATTTCTCAAGTTAAAACATCAATAGATCCTGGTGAAAAGATAGCTGAGATGGGAGATATCGAGGTTTATTCAAAGAATGATAGTAATAACCCATCGCTTATATTTCAAGATGTTAGATATCCAGAAGGTGTCAAAGAAATCATCCAGAGATTCGTTGAAACAACTACACATCCTACACCATGGGACCATATCGAAAAATAGAGGGATTATCAAATTGACAGTGAATATCACTTACCTTGATGAGGTTGAAGATGAGAAGAACTATGAAACACCTTCTGACACCAAGACGCTGAATATGGCAGGCTGGGGAATTACTTCTATTGATCTCAATCCACTCATCGATCTCACGCACCTCTCCACCTTAGACCTGTCAGCAAATATGCTTCGGAAAATTGATCTTGAACCACTTGGGTCCTGCCCAAGTCTAGAGAAGCTCTATCTTGACTCTAACATGCTAGTTGGTATCGATTTATCACCACTGAAGAGATGCACAAATCTTCGTATACTGTCAATCAGCGTAAACCGCATGCGTCAAGTAGATCTCTCATCTTTGAGTCAATGTGTCCAACTTCAAGAGGTCTATCTACAAGGGAACCAACTCAACACAGTTGACTTGACACCGTTACAGTACTGTGAAGGAATGAGATTCATCAGACTTGATAGTAATGAAATACTCGATATTGATCTTACACCTCTTGGCCAGCTCAATCTACTTCAAGAGATTTTTCTGGAAAAGAATCCCCTTGAACGAATTGATTTGAGTCCAGTTAGTGGTTGCACTGGTCTTGAAGGTCTCTGGTTAAGAGGAATCTCTCAGACTGAACTCAATCTGGACCCACTAGTCAAGTGCGAGGATCTACTGTGGTTGGATATCTGTGACAATCCATTTGAACAACTTGACATCTCTGTACTATTCCGCTGTCGTGAATTGGAGAGTCTATTAATAGATGATTCAGTAAAACTTCAGGCCAATGAAGAATGGAAGGAAAAGAAGCATCCTCCGGGTATTAGCAAACATATCGAAAAGATAGAATGGGTAAGCGAAAAGGTCTCAATTTGGGATTAACCTCGATAGTGTCATACCCGGATGACACTAGCTCTAATCTCTGTTAGTTGATTGCTTGAACCAGTGGTATCCATGAACTACTCCGATGAAACTATTGCCAAATACACATTGAGAACAGCTGGTACACTGCAGGAGTTACGAGATTCGTGGATTAGGAAACTTGATCGTTACTTTGAACAAATCGAGGAGCTTGTTCAGGGTGAGTGGTTTGATACCCGCGACCTTCTAGGCATCATCAGAGAATCAAGGATGGCCACACGAGAAGCATTAGATGGACTCAGTAGTGATCTGAGTGCTGAAGTGGTGCATTCATCAAATGGCATCATCTCAAGATTTGTAGCTGAACGAGAATCACTACTTGAAGAAATCAAAGACCTACGCTCATCCTACTCACGAGCAATAGCTGGGGATGAGCATTCTGTAAGACGGGAGAATGAGAGTCTCTATCAAGCCATCAAATTGATTCCGGAATATAGACTATTGAGCGTGATTCAGAACCTCAAGCGTGCAACATATTCTGAATTGGCGGATTTAGAAAATCAGAAGAAGGGTACAATCCGTAAACTAGCAAAGCTATTGGCTGAGAGAGGATACATCTATCTCAATAAGAGTACACGTCCACACACTGTTGAATTCCTTTATGCCCCATGGATTGCTCGTGAAGAGTATGACTGTGCTCAAGAATCTGATTGTGAACGTGTTAGCCATCTAAGTCCGAATCAGACCTAGTCTCTTCAGCAAGGATCTTAGTTTCTTTAACCATAACATCTTCTAGGTCCTCTATGTAGATTTCTCCAGCACCCATTTTGCGAGCCAAACTTTGGATAGGCTTCGACAGTCTGCTTAATGCTAATTCATTGAGGATAACAATTGGGATTACAAATGCCATCATAAGCAGAGGTAATCCAAAAGCCCAATACGATGATATCAAGAATCTTGTAAAAAGGTCCACTCCTTCGGGGGGATTGATGGCCCATCTGAAAAAGTACTGATACATCATGGT
>JAEOST010000411.1 GCA_016840245.1 Candidatus Thorarchaeota archaeon | reverse complement strand
GTGTTCCCTGATCGCCTGCTTAATAGATTCTTGACCATCATCAGAACATGAGAACAGATTATCCGTAGAATAAGCCACATCTGGCAGAGTGGATGCATACGCGGCAACAGATTTACAGTCAACAGTTCCCGCAATATTCAACCCACAGTTACAAACAAAGACACCTATTCGTAGATCTGTGTCACTCATCGACGACCACCTCCCATTACTTTGGCTACAAGTTTGTCTGTCTTCACAGTATGATATTCGAGCCCAAGTTCTTCCGGCGAATATCCAAATCCGAGGGCTAGTAGTTGTGGGAAATGAAGAACAGGTAGTTCCATGTCTTCAATTCCAAACTTACGTTTGATACTTCTCTGACCCATATCATGCTGCAAGTGACACAGAGAACAAACGGTAACAATTCCGTCCACTCCAGCATTATTGGCATCTACAAGACGTTCATGTAAAACTCGATCTGCAAGGTCATCTTGGACACCTCTCAAGAGACCTCCACAACATCTATGGCGCCCAGCATATTGGATACTGTTCACACCAAATTGCTCAATGAGTTCGTCAGCGAATGTAGGCCTCTCAGAATACTCGATGTTCAAAAGCTCGTGAGGTTTGAGCATATGGCATCCATAACGCAGTCCTATTGAGATACTACTCAGGTCTCTAGTGGACTTACGCTGAAGCTCGTCGGCACCAATATCTTGGTACAAGAAGTCCACAATGTGTCGTGATTCAACCTTTCCTTCGTAGCTCAATCCAACACTTTGTAGAATATCGTCCACACGTTCCCGCATGTCAGGATAGGTCTCTAGTACATGGTTGACACGTTTGTATGAGTGGAAACATCCACTACAGGGAGTCAACAGATCAAGTCCCATCTCTTCGGCCTTTGCAAGATTTCTAGCAGCCATAGCGATTGACGTGGTGAGGTCAAGTGACTGCATCCAGAAAGGCGCACAACAGGTCTCGTTGGGAATGTCTACTGTCTCTATATTCAAATGTTCAAGGACTTTCCTTGTCGCAGCCTCATATCCAATCAGAGATCGTCTGGTCGGAACAAGGCAACCCCAAGCCATTGCTTTCTTCATTCAGAGTCTACCTCCTTCTTCTTGTTCGCTGCTATCACATCATTCAACCCAGCAGCCTGCATGATTCCACCAAGCTGTTCAACAGCAGGGTCTTGTAATGGGGGCAGTCCGAGTTTTTCTCGCATCTTGTCGACAAGCCCGGTCCTCGCACTCACGCGTCCATTCTTCTGCACCATCTCAGCCATCTTGATGTAACCTGGTGCCGCATACCCTTCCTTACTTGCCATGTTCCGTAGAACTGTGACAACATCCGTGAAGTTCACCTGTTGGACACATCGTTCCTCACAAGTGAAGCACGCAGCGCAGAGCCAAATCTGATCGCTTGAGAGTACTTCATCCTTCAGTCCAAGTAGAACATTACCAAGTACTTTCCTTGGTCTATAGTCTATCACCGAACCGACAGGACATCCTCCGCTACAGGCACCACATTTCAGACATCGAAGGAGACCTTCGCCTCCAACCATGTCGGCAACTTCGTGCTTGAATTTCGCCTGTACATCTTCATCACGAACAGGGAAATCGCCTCTGTAGCCTTTCTTATCCGTTTGTTCCATTTTACCTCACACCTGTTAATGATCCTAGAATTCCACTAGGACTTGTTCGATTCATGTGCATCCCCAATTCATCATCAAGGATGCCTAATGCAGGACCAAGAAACTGTGGTAGCGTCATTACGGGAACTCTAGACTTTTCCAATCTACCACCAAACTGAACCTGCGCAAGTTGAATATCACAATAAGAGCAGGCTGTGACAATACCGTCCGCACCTGCTTCTCTAACATTCCGTATTTTTTCCAATCCAACCTTCCCTGCTACTTTCTCATCCATAGCAAGTAACGGAGCACCGCAACATCGAGCTTTTTCCGGATAGTCAACCGGTCTCCCACCTGCAACTCTGATTAGTGTATCAATGATTGTAGGGGTCTCACCATCTGTAGCATTTAGATCATCGAATGATCGTGTCACGTGGCAGCCATAGTGAGCAGCCAGCCTGATGCCAGCGTAGGGATTTGTGATAGCAGATCGTATAGTATCGAGACCTATGTCGTGCTCAAAGACATCTAGAAGATGCTTTACTTCCACCTTCTTTGTATACTCGAGACCCTCATGTGCAAGCAGGGAGTTTACTTCAGACCTTGCGCGTTTCCTTCTATCAAGGAGTTTCTTCGTGTGCTTCAATAATCCAGCACAAGCACCACAGATAGCAAGAATGTCCTTACCCTCTTTCTCAGCTAGCGCAAGTATACGACCACCCAGTGCAAGAAACGCGTTTTCGTTCAATGACTCAATGTATTGTGCACCACAGCAGTTAGCATTGTTAAGAGGAGCCACGTTGATTCCAAGTTTCTCCAAAACAAGAATCGTAGCAGCCTCATATGCAGGAAGACGTACCGGAGCAATACAACCTCTGAACAGTACGTAATCCTTCATTGGACTATCCTCCAGTATCAAAGTACTTTGATTTCACATCTCTAGTGAATCGCTTGTTCTGCGATAATCGAGAACTCAACCCCAACTCCTTCCGCTCATCTGCAACATGATCAGAGTAAGCTTCCCTCATCAACCATCCATCTGTCAGGATAGTCTGTGCAGCTTGTTGGAATGCAATTGGAACAATACCCTCACGAATCGCAAGCTTTCTTACAACCTTGAATACGTCGGCAAGCTTCACACCATATTGGCAGGTATCGTCACAGAGATGACATGTCTTACAGAGCCAAGGTTGTTCGCTTTCGAGAACGCGCTCCCTCGCACCGACCAATATCTTCTGCATGACCCTTCGTGGATTATACTGTGAGCCAGATGCAATAGCGCAACTGGCAGTGCATTCTCCGCATGCGACACATTTCTCGATCAACTCCCCTCCAGGCAGCGATGTCAATTCTTGAATGAAGCTTGAAGACGGAGTGAGTCTGGTTCGAACCATCATAATCCACCTATCGATACAGGTCCGGGTCCTGAGTAGGAAAATTCACGTTACCGATGATTCGTCGATTGTCAGTCACTTGATCGTTTTTTTGATTATTCGAGGTCGAATGATCTGATATTCTTCAGGTCCACTGCCCTAGTCAATATACTAATATTCTGCAGATTTACTCTATATGCTTCAGTGTTTCAGATGGAACATCATCTTCTTGTTTCGTGTCAAATTTCATTCGTATAATAGCCAT
>JAEOST010000410.1 GCA_016840245.1 Candidatus Thorarchaeota archaeon | reverse complement strand
GTGAAGTAAAGGTGGAAACTACCAGTCCTCTAATGGGAATGATTCGAAAAGATATCAAACTAGCCACACGTAACATTGGTTCCGCCTTCATCTTCGCAATTCCAATCTTTTTGATCATTATCATCTTTCCCATGCTCCAAAACTGGAAGGATGCTGCTGGTCTGCTTAGGAGTATGTCATCCCTAACTGCAGTGGAATATGCAAACCTGTTCGGGGGAATCTCCTTCGTGTCAATACTGATGTTCGATTCCCAAGGTGCCTCAATACACGAAGGTCTTCCAGTCAGCTCTAGGCTAGTCCTAAGAGCAAAGACCATGATTATGTTTGTGCCCTATCTTCTCAGTATGATTGCCCTATCTGTTGTTATCATGCTAAACGCACCAATCACTCCACTAGTTCCACTGATTCCAATTGTACAGATACCAATTGGATATGTTGTGGGAATGTCGGTGGGTGGTGCAGTTTTCAAGATTCGTGGTGGTGGTCGTGCTGTGGCAGTTAATGTCACGTCAGATCAAGCCATGGGTATCTTCTCAGCTTTCATTGGTGCTTTAGTTGGATTAGTGCCACTGTTAGGCTATGGCTTAGCCATGATATTCACGGGGTCACAGATTGCTAGTCTCATTACTCAAGGTGTTATTGTCTTGGTATCTGTCGTCATTGTAAGGATGTTTGTCCCTCGACTTCTGAAGGATTGAGTAGTATTCTGCACAACCCACCAAACCTTACATGTCTATTATTGGGCAGGAATTAGTAGAAATCTGTCTATATCACATGGAAGTTGCAGGAATGTCCCAGGACACATCCGATAATGAATTGAATGAGGAACACTCATCAATGCCACAAAAAATCATGAGATTTCTTATCGAACCTTCTGATTCCGTGGTTTCAGACGTTATTAGAGTGAAAGCACGACTCTTGTCATTTGCTTTACTCTTGATTGTGATTGTTCTTCCTTTGATTCAACTGATCCTTGGAATCTTGCTAGACAATGTTACAATATTCTTTCAAGCTACATTGGTATTCTTTCTAGTCTATGTATTAAGTCGAACCAAGTATGTCATGATTGCCGGTTCTATTATGACTCTGTCCTTGGCCGCCATGCCTTTTCTCTTCCTCATGGTCGAATTCAATCAGACTCCAATGAGGGTGACTCTGAATATCCTGATCTGGCCAGTCATTGCTGCTCTCTTTGGTTCTCAATGGCTGTCATCAAAATTAGAGGCACTTCTCATCCTTGGACAGTCTTGTGGACTTTGGATTTATTGTGATGCGCATCCAGCAGTTGACCTTATGATGGCAATGGAACCAATCATCGATCAAGCAGCTATCTGTTTGGTTGTCCTATTTTTCACTTGGTCATTGAACTACTACGTTTCAGAGCTCGAAGAACACAAACAGTTCTTGGAGCAACGTCAGCGAGAACTCGAAGTATACACATCTGTCCTGACTCATGACCTTGGAAACGATATGCAGATTGTGAAGGGACACATCGAACTACTCAATGAAACAATGGAAGTCCCTCACCACATGGAGTCATACCTCTCAACATCCCTCGCAGTAAGCGATAGAATGTCCAGTGTCATCAAACTGTTCTCTGTTGTTGGTAGGAGTAGTGAGTATGATTTCCTAGATACACTGCAGACAATGGCCAAGAATGCAAAGAAGGCCAGAGGTGGGGCCAATGTCAAGCTCATGTTCGAACCTGATGTGAGGTCCTCTGAGATTCGTCCAGGGATATTGCTCCCTCTCGTTCTAGAGAACCTCCTTCGAAACACAGCTGACTATGCTGGTGATGATGCGGTAGTAACTATCCGTTTAGGTCTGGTTGAGAGGAATCTACTCATCACATATCGAGATGATGGACCCGGGATTGACGAGAAGGTTCGAGAGAAGATTTTCCAAAAGGGTTCGACCACCAAAGGTGAAGGAAAGGGTCTCGGACTCTATCTCTCAAAGCGAATCATCGAATCGTACGGTGGCACAATTGAACTCATTGACGTCAAGACTGGACGAGGAGCTGCGTTCCTAATTTCAGTCCCAGTTCTATAGAAATTCTTGGCAGTCATCGACACTACTTTAAGCAGGTCGTGTACCGCGATTCTACCCTAACTGAGGTTACTTGATGACAGATGAAGGCCCAAGTGCATCTGAGGAGATTAGACACATTGTTGACAGAGGTTCTCAACCAGGTCGACTTGGTCTTAGTCCCAACCTATGGCGCTTGGCGGCTGTCATCGCGATTGCTCAGTTTGCAACTGCCCTCTGGAAGTGGGAGTTCGGAATCTTCCTTGAGGGATTTCTAGAACCATGGCAGATTGGTCTGGTCTTCTCCATAGCAACCTTCACAGGTCTGATTGGTAGTGTGGGATCTGGTTACATCGCAGATTTCATCGGGCGGAAGTGGACCATCTCGATTGGCTTTCTACCGATTGTGATTGGTCTCTTCACAATGTCCATCTTTCCCATCTGGCCCTACGTTGCAATTCAGTACGGTCTCGTGTGGTTTGGAATGAGTACTGCCAGGCTCATGGCAAGAGCGATTCCTGCCGATGAGATCGCAGCTGATGATGGTGCAAAACCTGCTCGGAGACTCATGATGGTCATGATGCCTCTCTGGTTTGTAGATGCTCTTGGACCAACGGTTGGAACATTCCTCCTCAGTTCTGGATATCAGTCAGGAAATCTGCACCTCATCGGTTCGTTCTGTGCTTTCATCACATTCCTTTCGTCAGTAATACTTCTGAAGGAGTCACTAGGTTCCGAGGTGATAAAGAAAGCTCGATCCGGACCCAAGATCTCTCTCCGAAAATTCGGTCGAAGCTTCTGGCTTCTTGCATTCGGCATGATTGGGTTTGTGTATTCATGGAGCAGCGCGATTCCATTCGTAGGAAATCTCAGTGTTGGACCATGGGGTGTTGATACTGTGACCTATGGGCTGACATGGAGCCTCTTCTCTCTCACCAGTGCCCTCTTCATGTATCCTGGGAGTAGTCTCGCTGATCGGAATCTGAAAGCGACACTCTTTGCTGGTGTGTTTGGTAATGCACTCATCCTCCTCTGGTTCAGTATGGGAAGCGGAGCCTTCTGGCTCTATGTCATCAATTTCGCATGGGCGATCCCATTTGTCCTCTGGACAGGGTCTGTCAAGAGCATCATCGTGCTGGTTGTATCTGAAGAGGTGAAGGGGAGAGCTCTTGGAACTTATGACCTCTTGATGGGTTTCGTTATGATGACAGGTCAGTTCATTGGAGCAACGATCTGGGAGATTTCCGGAAGTCTCAGAGTGGTCTACGGTGTCGCTGGAATTGTTGCACTGTGCACATCCGTATTGATCTTCGTGCTACTTC
>JAEOST010000409.1 GCA_016840245.1 Candidatus Thorarchaeota archaeon | reverse complement strand
CCTCCTCACAAGTCGTTAAGTGCATTCTTGATTGATAGAGATTCGGGTGTCAAGGTTGAAGAGGAGTACGAGTTGATGGGCTGTCGAGGTATGGGTGCAGCACGAATCGTTATGAAGGATATTGAGGTTCCTGCGGAAAACCTCGTCGGAGAACTCAATGGCGGAAATGATGTCTTCAATGCGATGATGGTTCCTGAACGTCTTACCTCTGCTGCTGGATGTCTTGGAATGGGTCGTACTGCCTTAGAGATTGCTGCACGATATGCTGACAAGAGAGAGGCATTTGGTCGAACAATTCGTAAATTTGAGGGTATCAGCTTCAAGATGGCAGACTGTACAACGTTGTTGGATGCAGGTAGAGGGCTTGTGTATAGAGCTGCTAAAGTAGCTGACACGGGACAATGGTGCCGTAAAGAGGTCTCTCAAGCTAAGGTGTTCTGTACCGAGGCAGGTTATACTGCTGTGAGTGAGTCGATGCAGATTCTAGGTGGTATAGGGTATACGGATGTCTATCCAATTGAACGGCTCTTTCGCGACGCCCGTCTTGCAACAATTTGGACCGGTTCCAATGAAGTACAACGATTGATCATTCAGAATGAAATCTTCAAGGAGATACTCTCAGAGGACCGATCTTCGAAACGTGATGTTGAGCTTGACACTCCTGGTGCACACAAGACTGTAGAAAAGGTCTACACTGAAGATCCTGAGAGGTTTCGTCCAAAGACATAGTGACGTACAATAACGGTTAAATATTGTTAAGTTGATAGAAGCATTAGAATCCGTTTACGGAGTTAATACAATGGCAAAATTAGTGTGTGTCAAATGTAGTCATGAGGCTCCTGTGCCCATGCACTGTGGTCAAGAGATGCATCAAGAGGAAGGCGACTTAGTTTGTTGGATGGGCCGAGGTTGTGGATATGAACCAATTCCTCAGCACTGTGGCGAGACCATGAAGGTCGAATAATTGATTCCTGTGAGGAGATGCTATGTTACTAGATGTGATTGAGAAGAGAAAGAGCGGTAGAGCTTATGCAGAGAAACCAATTTCTGATGATATTATGAACTCAATACTTGAAGCTGGAAGGAAAGCACCTTCTTGTGCAAATACTCAAGCATGGAATTTTGTTGTGATTAAGGACCCAGATGTTAGGTTTCGTGCAAATGAGGCAATGTCACGAGGAAATGTGTGGGGTGAACGAGCTCCAGTAATGGTACTTGTAGTAGCGCATCCAACAGGCGGATGTCCAGCTCACGAGCTACCGTATTTCATGATGGATGTTGGTCTTACTGTTGAGAATATGTTACTTCAAGCAGTACATGCAGGTGTCATGGGTCATCCCACTGCTGGATGGAACGAGGAACAGCTCAAGGAAATTACTGGAATCCCTGAAGAATATCGTATAGTAACTGTGGTCTTTTTCGGATACGAGTTCGAAGGAGAGCCTACGTTTCTATCAGAGAAGAATCAGGAACGCGAGATGAAACGCACACCTCGCAAGCCCATCGAAGAGATTGTCCATATGGATCGTTGGTAGCCAAGCTCGGTGTGAAAAGTATTAATTGGACATATTTTGAACAATACTGAGAGTGGAATCTAACAATGCAAGGTATCGATGTTCTTCAGATGGCAATTATAGGTGGACCTGGAATACTTGTTGGTCTCATCATAGGATACATACTCGGAGGCATAAAATCACTTGGCATGTTAGAGAGGGGCGTTCTTGGAGTTGTAATTGGTGTGGTTGGTGGAGTGATTGTTATTTTCTTATTGGTTGCACTCCTACCTACATTTGTACCAGCAACTCTGGAGGGTGCAATTCTGAGCATTCTAGCTTTTACAGTTGGTGTTGTATTTGGTGCAGTCATTAACTGGGAAGCATCCGTACCTTACGCTCCCAAACGTCATGTTACATTTGATCCTGATGAAGACGATGCAGAGTTTGACAGACAACTAGAGGAAACACTTGGTACAAGCAAATTTGACACGGATGATTGAACACATCTCCCATAAGGATTCATAAGTACCTATTACTAACTCCGTCAATCGGTTAGATTTCAGAGGGAACCGCAAATGAAGAAAACGCTACCCCATTTGTTCATGTTAATACTAATCACATGCTTCTTATGGGCACCTCAGATTGCCCCGGTTCAAGCACAGCCGCCAGGATATGGTGGTGACTCCAACCTGTTTATCCTGTTGGAGATCAACAACCAGTCAGTTGTTGGTGATGCTGCACCAATTCCAATCCTGACAAGTCCAACTTTTTATCTTGAAGTTGAAGCAGGAGCCGATCTGTATTTGGAAGCAATGACCTTCCAGATGATATACATGGGATTTCCAGTTTACAATGAAGAATATCCCATTGACTACAATTTTACAATTGGTCAATCTTTCACCATGAATCAGACACTTGACCTGAGTGCATTCCTTGATACAGGT
>JAEOST010000040.1 GCA_016840245.1 Candidatus Thorarchaeota archaeon | reverse complement strand
GACTAGATATCTTTGTCAGCATAGCGGCGATTCTTATTCTAGGTGCTGCGATTCTTATGATTAGAAACCGTAGGGGGTAACCTTCAAAAAACATACAACAATCTTTTACGCATCCGTGTCATACTGATAGAGCAGTTCTTTGAGGAGAAAGAAACGTATCAGGTAGGAACATTGCTCTAGATGGTAATGGGTGCTAGTCATGGAATGGTTGTTTCGCGATATTTCAGTTCGTGTTGAAATGGGACCCTTCGATGACGAAGGAATAGGTCTCGTAGTAAAGACGAAGAACATCCCCATGGGACTCGAGATTGAAGGAGTTCCAATTACGGTGCAAGAAGCTTCATCATCTGAGAATGTAGAGTATTGGCCAGCAGTTTCACTGAGTAATCCACAGAGAAGAACTGTCATTTATCATGCTGCATCAGCAGCCCTTCAGAAGGCTGAACTCTTGAGCCAGACGTACATTGGATTTTTCACTCTTGGGCTTGAAGTAGCTCGTGTGCCCACATGGGAGATTGCAGAAGAGATTGTCAAAGCTCTTCACAGGCACTGTAAGGAAGAGTGCAACATTGAGAAGGTCGTCATCATTGCTTCCTCACCTACTCAAGTCAGTTCTCTACAATACGCATTAGACAATGTGCAGATCATCGTCTAAGGTAGATTCAATCAACATAACGATACATCGTATATTTACTGCATTCTGGGCAAATGTACTCAGATGTCCGATCTCTCCAACCAGTTCCCGAATCATCCCAATAGAAAATGCAACGAGCCTTCTTGAATCCACACGCCCCACACATTCTTTCAGTTGTGAAATGAACTGTATATTTTGGTTGCTTCATGGGAGTGTCATCTGCTGAGTGTATCCGTCTGTGATAGACCAATACTCTCCAGTAATTGGAATCAATGTTTTCTTGGTCATACAGACCGTCTATGACAGAGAGTCGATCTTCTTGACCTGTCCTGATTTCATGTTCAGAAAGGGCATCTGAAGCCATACGTCGAATCCAATAGTCTTTGTGTTGAAGAAGAGGTTCTATGAATGGTATGGAATCAGTTATGTCCAATCCCTTGTGAGTGTACATCTGAACAACCCAGACAACTTTGCTGAGAATATCTTCGCTTTTCGTGTTGAAGAACTTGACAACAGAAGGAGGTATTCCAGGGAGATTCCCATGTTTGACAATAACTCCTAGTGCCCATAATGCATTAGAATTGTCAACAGGATTCTCTGAATCTAAGGCTTCCAAAAGAACAGGGAATAACGCATTCATGTATTCAGGATCAGAGGAACGTGCTCCCGTGGCGTGAATTCTCCTAACATGTTCTATTGCTTCTAATGCAACTTCTCTGAGTTTAGGAGGACCGTTATTGATAGCATCGGTTACAATGAAGAAGATAGGTTTCAATCCGTCGGAGTAGAGTAGGAATGACGAAAGATCAGGGTATTGCTCCTGAAGGTCCATTCGTCATTCAACTCCAAGATCATCTCTTCAGTCTTCTTCGAGCAGCATCAGCAGACTGTACTAATGGATCCCATGTATCACAAATCGCTGGTGCATAGCAATTCTCAAAGTCAAATAATTCAACAACATCGATATCTTGCTGAATTCCCAGTGTGATTACATTGATTCGCATAGCTGCGTCTTCAAGACCAACAAGCTGTCCGCCAACAAGTTTGCCAGTTTCCTTGTTGAAGTAGGTCTTGACCTTGAGGTCCTTACCACCTGTGTAGTAGTGAGGTTTCGATGAACCTTTGATAGAACCTTTAGCAACAGGGATCTCGAACCGTTTAGCGAGATCGTCAGTCATTCCAGTGCTGGCAATCTCCAGATCAAACAGCTTGGTAACCTTAGCACCAACGATTCCTGGAAACTTCACATCTCCACCTGCAGCATTAATTCCTGCAACTCTGGCTTGACGAACTGCAACGGTACCAAGTCCACCAGCCATAGGTTTCCTTGTGATGAATTCTACATGCTCTGCACAATCACCACATGCATAAACATCAGGTAGATTTGTCAGCATCTTATCATCTACCTTGATTCCTCTTGTTGTACCGATCTCAACTCCAATGGATTCTGCAAGTTGAGTGATAGGGCGTACACCAGTTGCAACTACAACAATATCTGCGGGAATCTCTTTTGTTTCATTGGTTCCTCTATCCTGAACTAAGACAGCCTTTGGTGAGTCATCACCTATAATCTCTTGAGCAGCAGTGTTGGATAGAATCTCAAGACCATGTTCTCTACAATGGTCCTCGAGTATGCCAGACATATCTGGGTCGACCATTGCTAGTAGTACATTTGGTAAGAATTCTACAACTGTAACATTCACTCCACGTTCGTGAAATGCTTCAGCAGTCTCCATACCGACAAGACCACCACCAATGACAACGACTTTCTTCACCTTATCCGCTTCAGCAGAAAGAGCCTTTGCGTCGTCCAAAGTTCTGAGACCATAGACTCTCTGTTTATCAAGGCCCTTGATGGGAGGATCAGCGTTTTCTGCACCAGTGGCGAAGATGAGAGCATCGTACTCGATACTTCCAGAACCTTCCTCACCCTCATAGGTCAACATCTTCTTAGAATGGTCAACCGAAGTAACAGAGGAACCAAGATACGCATCAACCTTGATTGAGTTCCAGTTATCTGGAGCCATCAATACGAGATCATCAAATGTCTTTACTTTCCCAGAGATGGTGTATGGTAAACCACATCTAGAGTACTGTGAGTACTTTTCAGTATTGAAGATTGAAATCTTTACTTTACGATCGAATTTTCTTGCCTGCATTGCTGCGGTTGCACCAGCAGCGCCACATCCAATAATTGCTATATGCTCGATCATGAGAGTTTCCTTCAGGGGGTTTTGGAATATAGCTCCTTAATCACTGTTACCTAAGGTACACATCTGGGTAGGAGGAGCTAATTGTCAGAATCCATATATACGGCCAAACCTAGTCGAAACCGGTTGAACCTATGGTTGATGGCTAAGGAAATTGAGTTGAACTACTAACTTAGCCAGGATTGGGAGAGAAATCATCATGCACGCAGTATCAGCACACACTATTTCTTATGGGAAATCGAATAAGTATAGACCGACAACGAGACAAGCATTGGGGTTTGAAATGTTTACATTCAAAGTATTGGTTCTTTCTTTCCTGATGTTCTTCTTAGTAGTTGGCAGCTTTTCTGTTACACCTTCTTCAACGATAGAAGCAATAACTATGACTCCGCAGGAAAACATAGTAGTTGCTCAAGATGGGAATGTTATTTCATACAGTATTTCAGATAGTGTCCAAATTTCGGAAGGTACAGTTGGGAGTTATCTGGGATTTGCATACATGGATAGGGACACAGACATAGCCTATTTCATCGACCCCATTCAAGATGTTTCATTTGAAGTTGCGGTACCTCCAGAATACTCTGGTTCACCTCTTTATGGGGCAGATGTTGACAAGGATGGCTCGACCGAGTACATGTATACTCATAGAAATGCGACTAATGATTACCACATTGTTCTAGTTGATTTTGATACTCTTAGCTATGGTGTTTATTATTCACCAATCGTACAACCAAAAGTACAGGGAGTTGGAGATTTCGATGATGATGGAAACATCGATGTGTACATCTGGAGCACAGGTGCACTATTTCAAGCCACAATAGACCTTTCCGCAAATTCTACG
>JAEOST010000408.1 GCA_016840245.1 Candidatus Thorarchaeota archaeon | reverse complement strand
GTATATTTGATTAATACAGAAGAAACTGCTGCTATGTCCTATAATGGGACTACTGGAAAATACGAGGCTGAAGTGTCTCGAATCTCTAGTCTGGCCTATACACTACAGTATCGAGTCAGAGCCTATGACAACGCAGCCAATCACAAGGTCAGCTCAATCCAGTCATTCTACTATCATGCTACTGATGAGGATTCACCCGTGATTGATAGTGTCACAGATTCAACTGTAGGTGTACTGCGTTTTGAGGACCTACTAGTCCAGGCTGATGTTTCAGACGTTGGCGCCTCTGGTATTGACCGAGTCACCCTCATCTATCGAGGAAGTGGATTACCTCAGTCAGTACAAATGGTCTACAACGCAACAAGCGCGATGTGGGAATACACTATACCAAACCAGGGTCGAGGTGTAACTGTAAACTACAATGTGACTGCAAGAGACAATGCTGGTAACATTGACAGTTCCACAGGGTACAGTTATCGATTCTATATCGACGAGATCCCACCAGTAGTAACTAACATCTCTAACACAACGATTCTCGGTTCTCCGATGAGCACTGTTGTGATCAAGGCTCAGGTAACAGACACTGGAGGTGCAGGTCTTTCTACTGTAGAACTGACTTACACCGTGGCTAGTGTACCAACAACTGTAGCGATGGTCTACAATGGAACCTCTGGATTGTATGAATACTCAATCACGGGTTACGCAAATGGAACATGGATCTTCTACACAATCAATGCAACTGATGGTGATGGCCAAGAGACCATTTCATCTGTTCTTCCTTACATGTTCCCAACCATGGATGACTCACCACCTGGTGTGTCCACTCCAGCCATTGACCCAGCATCTCCTACATCATCAGATATTGTCAATGTGACTGCGGTGGTACTTGATGACCTAGGCATTCAGAATGTCACACTCTACTACAACATTGATGGTTCTGGATGGACCTCAGTTGCAATGACTGGGTCTGGAATGGACTATTGGGCAACGATACCAGCTCAAGCACACCTCACCGAGGTTGAGTATTATGTCATTGCCTTTGATACTATAGGTCAGAACTTTACAACGTCTGTCTACAGTTACATCGTGAATGATGATGTAACAGTTCCTGAGATTTCAGACGTGGACATCGATATTCTCACACCTACTTCTGAAGACTCTGTGCTCGTATCTGCAACAGTGACAGATGACACTGGATTGGATAATGTGACTCTCTACTATAGAATAGACGAAGGTAGTTGGCTCAGTATCCCAATGACTAACGATGGAGATACATACAGTGCAACCATACCTGCACAAGTTCATGGTAGCAATGTGTCCTTCTACATTCAAGCCTACGATACTGTGGGACGAGTTACAACTTCTACAGTCTACAGCTATCTTGTCAATGACGAACAGGCTCCACCTGTAATCAACTCCGTAGAAGCTGACAATCCAGCACCCACCTCAGTTGATAGCGTCACTGTTACTGCAAATGTTACAGATGACTATATGGTCCACAATGTGACCTTATACTATCAGGTAGATGGTGGTCTCTGGATGAGTGTGGATATGACTGGCACAGGTTCGGAGTACAGTGGAATTATACCAGCACAGGTTGCAGGTGCAAATGTCACATTCTTTGTGCGTGCATTTGACACAGCAGGCAATTATGTCGACTCCTTCATGAGGGGATACCTCGTGCGCGGTGAAGGTACAACTACCACCACAACGACGGAACCAACCACTACTTCAGTCACAACTGAACCCACTACAACTACTACCGAAACAACAACCACTGAACCAACTACTACAAGTGGACTTCCACCATTGATGTGGATAATCATTGGTATTGGTGGTCTTCTCATCTTTGTAGGTGTTGGAGTTTCTATTAGAAAACGTAGGTAGAACATTCAGCGGGTCTAATGGCCCGCTTCTTCTCTCTTTTGGAAATCTTTTCACTCAAGTTTGAAACAGGGTAACAGCTTCTTCTGAAAGAAACTGATGCCTGACTTGTGCGCCTCATATGTGGCGCTGAATGAGTCGTACGACACACCAATGACTGGTAGTGCGTTTCTAAGGATAATACAGTCCTTCTTGTCAATCCCAAAACTGACTTCAACTAATGTTGCGTTTGCTTTTAACAAATGCTCACAGATATTCTTCTTCTCTTTCTTGGGTACTGTGGTGAGGTCCATGAGTCTCGTAGTTAATGTAATCCAGTTCTTTCCTGGAAATATTTCAATCTCATCAGTTTCAGTTGGTCCATAGGGATAGAGACTGAACGTCTTGCGTCCTCTCTCCTCAAATGACAAATCTAGCCTCTTGAGGTATTCTTTTGCTATGAACCAGGTTGTACTCATCAATAGCAATACTCCTATTCTTTGGAGTTCTTGTGCAATCTAACAGGGTTAGGTCCACAGAACCTATGGACTTTTACTAGTAAAAGTCTTCGCATTTTGTTGATAATACAATGGACATGATAGAAGTAATGATGGGATTGATTATCCTCGTACACCTGTCGCAACACTATCTTCAGGAAGATCGTCGTCTCCGGTGAGTTTCTTCCAATATTCACCAATCTTATCCCATACCGTAGGATCATAAGCTTCTTCTTCACAGGTCAAGTACGCAAGTTCTTTCTCAAGTGATTTTATTTTCCGGTCTGCTGCGTCAAATTTGGCTTTTGCTTCCCAATACTCATCACTGCCATCCGGATTAGTTCCTCTATATGCATTTTCTTTGAAAATTGCTTTCTGTTTTCCTAATTCCCTACCCAGCATAGCAATTAGGTCTTCTTTGGTTCCCATTGGTCTTTCCTCTTTGCAATCTAATGCAGACTCTTCGACTGCGAGTTATTTGGGGGTAATAAAAGATGCTGTTCCATATACAGTACTAGTAGAAGTAGTCTTCAATGAGCTCGTTCTTTAGCTCTTTCTTCTATCCGTGGAAGAGTCACTCGGATTGCAGTCCCACTATTGTAAACATCATGTTCCAATAGTGATATTCTACCCTGATAAGTTTCAATTATCTTGTGACAAAGATACAGACCGAATCCTCCACCCTCTTCAGTAGTTACTTTCTCAAAGAGCTTAGTAACTACTTCCTTGTCAATTCCTGGACCATTATCTACAAAATCAAGAATGGCATTATCAGGGTCCAAGGCAATGTGGATTTCAATCTCAACAGTAGGACTCACATGTTGAACTGAATTTCGAATTATGTTGTCAAAAACGAAGGGGAGTAGCGACCTACCCTTGATAGTAATAGTCTGTGCTTGTGAGTTGTCATGAAATCGTATAGTGATTCCAGGATAGCTGCTCTTTGCCTCACTGACGAGATGTCTTAGGATCTCTATGAGATTGTATTCTTCAGTATATTCTGGTCTATTGAAAACTTGTAGCAGTCTGAGCATTCTTGATGACGCAGACTCAATCGTGGTAAATGATTCTCTCAGCTTTGCATTCTCTACAGCCTTCAATTGAGCTAATTGTATCTCACCAATTATCAGCTGTAGATCATTCGATAGGTCATGTCGTAGCAATGATGCATAGATTTGTAGTTCAGCAATGGTTTCCGAGAGTTTCTCCTGACTC
>JAEOST010000407.1 GCA_016840245.1 Candidatus Thorarchaeota archaeon | reverse complement strand
TATCAGTGCTCCTGGTCACGCTAAATTTAATCCCTTCATTACTTGCAGTTGTCCCAGTACATTTGCTGATCAACTTCCTTGGGAAACCCTCCTAAGAAGAACTACTTCTGGTGAGATAATTCCTTGGCTTGCTGAATCATATCGAATTGAATCCTACTTGGATAATTCCAATGTTCCAGAAGATAAAACTCGCGTTACTTTCAATATTCTACAAAATGCTACTTGGTCCGACAACACTGCCATCACGGCGGAGGATGTAGCTTATTCGTTCAATTTCCATATAACCTCTCCAGGAAATCCGTATGGACATACACTCTCCGAAATGACAGCAGCATATTCCCCCTCTCCGTGGACCGTTGTTGTTGAATTTCAGGGAGTTTCCTATTGGCACCTTCCATTATTCACTCGATTGATAATAATTCCTCAACATGTGTTCAATACTCCTGGGTTTAACTTTACCTCATGGGATCCAGATCCGACCACAGGACCTATTGTAACCTCAGGACCCTTCAACTACAGTGACTATGCATTCGGAAACTACATCGAGTACTCATACAATCCCAACTACTTCTATGGTCCAAATCGAGGGATGACACCATGCTATACAGATGATTCAACGAACACTACTGACACTCAATTTCAATTTGCATCATCAAGCCTAGCTATCACTGCAGGTAGTCTTGTGATTGTAGCGGGTGTGGTGGTGTTATGGAAGAGAGAGGTCTAACCTATGTTCACTTTTCCACAACTCTGACAGGTAAATCTCTCCCCTACAACCAAGATTTTTGGTAAAGGACTTCCACACTGCTTGCATCTCTGCATCTGAGGACCCTCTGAACGAAGTTCCTTTACTGTCTGTACTGCACTGAGTGAGATGAAGTCATCAGTATCTGGATCATAACGTCCTTCTACCTCTCCCTGTCCAACAAGGACAAAGACCAAGTCTCGGGTATCATCAACAGATACTTCGGAATATTCAGATAATTTCTCCATACTAATCCGTGGTACTGATTTCAAGACCCCAAGCATCGTACTCTTTGTACTCGCATTTACTGTTGCTGCAACAGTAGTCTGATGTTTCTGTGCCATCTGTTGTGCTGCCTGTCTGTCAATCCATATTATTCTCTTTTTGTACCTGCGGAGAGGACCACGTACTGCAGCCATTAGGCTTTTGTCTGCTTTGAGTCTAGTATGTCTATCTAGTTTAACTTCTTTCAATCCCCTACATGTAATCAATGCACTCACATCTAATTCAAGCAATGGATTTCCTTCCAACGCAAATTTCTCGAAATTCATATGATTTGCGAGAGGATCTACATTCAAAGATTGAAGCTGGTTTTTTCGAAGGTCAATTCTCTCTAATTCACTATGTTCAACTAGAGGTGAGAGATCAATTTCTACAAGCTTGTTTTCACGCAGGTTCACTGTTCGAAGCAAGGTACACCTACTCAGGGGTGAGAGATCAATTTGCTGGATCAAATTGCCATACATATGAAGAACTCTTAACCTGAGACAACTAACGACAGGGGAAAGATCAATGGAAGTGATATTTTTGTTAGTGAATTCAATTCTAGTGGCATTCTCATTTACCTCGAGAACACGAGTCTTTCCCTTTCTATCTACAAATGGAAATTGTACCTTGGCCAAATTTGTGTTTCCTCCTAAGTGTCAAGTCACTATTTACATTGAGTAATTATGTAGTTTCTTAGATAAGCGTATTTTGGTCATAGCGAAATTTATCCCAGAGGTCAATCCTTTTACAGAGAAAACCCATAATTGTTGTGATGTGCGGTAGATTCTCCCTGTTAACAAATGTCAAGGTTCTCTTAGAACGATTCAAGATAGATGTAGCAGAGGTCAGACCTGAACCACGATATAACATCGCTCCCGCACAGATCGTTGCTACTGTCATTGAGGCAGCTTCTCGTCATTTAGTTCCGATGAGGTGGGGCCTGATACCTCACTGGGCAAAGGAACCAAAAATCGGAAGTAAGATGATTAATGCAAGAGCAGAGACTGTTGCGACGAAGGGTGTGTTCAAACCTGCTCTGAAGAAACGACGCTGTCTGATACTAGCGGATGGTTTCTACGAATGGCAGAAGGTTGGGTCAGCTAAGAGACCCATGTACGTCCGAATGAAGAGCAGAGAACCCTTTGCACTTGCGGGTCTCTATGAGAGATGGAAATCTCCTAGCGAGAAGATAATCCAGAGTTGTACCATTATCACGACGGATCCGAATGCACTGATGAAACCAATTCACAATAGGATGCCCGTGATATTGAAGCAGAAGGATGAGGAATCATGGCTAGATACTACGAATGAGGATTTGGACTCTCTTACCAAGCTGCTGAAGAAATATCCTGCGAACAAGATGGAAGCTTACGAAGTATCTACATACGTCAATTCGCCAAAGAATACTGGCTCTCAATGCATCCGTCCGTCAACTCAAACTACACTTGAATTCTAATGAGGTGCGAGGTCTAGTTCCCTCCCCCTCAGGGAACTAGGTTTCGCTATTTCTATCACCACGCGATACCTAATTTCAGTAATAGATCTCGCCTTTAGACATAGCATCTGGTTTGCACAAACCACAGCTCAGAGAGATGGATCCCTTCGGG
>JAEOST010000003.1 GCA_016840245.1 Candidatus Thorarchaeota archaeon | reverse complement strand
TCTAATCCTAGCCCACGTGAGCTATGGTGTTTTTGTGATAAGTGATTGAAGATTTCTGTTTTTTCTTCATCGCTCATCCCTGGACCATGATCTTTGAGCTGCAATTTTAGAAATGATGTTTGAGATAACGATTCGACTTCAACATCTAACTGAACGATGGTTCTAGTATCGTTTCTCATATGGTAGTGCAGTAAACTCTTGAATACTTCAAGGAGGAATTCATCAGCTGTCACATAGTATTGACCTGATTCAAGACTAGTGGTTAGGGCTAATTTCCTATGAGGGTAAGTCTTCTCAACTAACTCCTTGGCCGCATGGAATGTTTCTCCTAAATCACAGCTGAGCAAGTGAGGTGCTCTTCTGGCAACTCGCCAGAGTTCCACAATGTTGGAGAGAAAATTAGAACTACGTTCCACCTCATTCACTCCCTCTCGAAAGAGATTCTCTAATGGTTGAGGGAGTTCATTTGTGGAAAGAGCGTCTGCAAGAATTGTAAGAATTTCTTTGTTGAAGTTTGTCAGATCATAGGTAATTAGATCTAAAATTGTTTCAACTCTACTCCGTTCATGTATTAGCGCATCGCGAACATCGGTTTGCTTGTTGATATCCCGAAATATTGCACCAGCAGCTTCAATATGTTTGTCCTTGTATCGAGGAAAGAAGATTCCTTCTACCTTTACAGGATTTCCTGTTTTTGTTTGAAGGGTGGTAGTAAAGTCGTGGAAGCTTTGACCGTTCATTACTTTTGAAAGAGCTTCTTCTGTTTTTCGAACATAACCAGGAAAAACAAAATCCTTCAACTTAATGCTGTCAGTGTCGTCTTCTGTATATCCTAAAGTACGTAACCAAGTTGGATTAACATATTCAAGAGAGCCATCAGGTCTGATACTCTGAATCAATTCGTGAGCATTATCCAGAAAAGCACGAAGCAATACTTCGTCTTTGATTCTACTCATCTAGTTTATGTCTCCTGTTCCTTGTGCAAGGCTGTGAATTTCTTCCGGATATTTTTTCAATCTATAATTATGCATAATTCCGTTCAGCTCACCGGTTTTGTTAGATATGAAGTCCAAGAAGCTTGGCAGTCGTTTCGGATTTTACGAAGCATTCGCTCGACGACCCTCCCTACGTATCGTTTTGAGAGCTGCTCGCCCATTTCCGTAATGAAAAACTCTAGCGCATTAGCCATATCATCCAAATCCGTTGGCGTCATACTCTCTTCGAGTTTACATTGAGCTTGTATCCTATCTGTAAGCATGACCCTACTGATCCAAGGATGATGGGTCCCCCCCACTCTACGAATTGTGTCAAAGATTTGTTTCATTTGCTTATGACCAATTATCGAGGCCCCTCGAGAGGAAAGAAATGAGAGAATGCATTCATTGAGGAGAACTCGACGGCGTTCCACAGAAATTCTCTGGACAAAGCCTTTATTGACAAGAGTACCTAGGTCATCCAGAAGGACTTTCAATTCATCTTCATTCATGCTTCTCGTGAAATGAATTAATGGTGCGCGACCATCAAAACGGGCAATCACATTCAAACTTGCATTTGTCAAATTCAGTGGGTTTGTCTTTTGAAATAGTATTGTTGATGTTCCTTCTGATAGTGTAAGGATATCAGTTTCTGCGGGGATGAATTTCAGATAAACTGTATTGTACCAAAATGCTTTGGAAACAATCTTAATCACTTCCTCGATTTGAAGGTTCTGAAACTCAGCTATCTCTCTGACCGTTTGTGCACCCTCGATACCGAGTAGAATCTTTGAAACAGAAAAAGCAACACTTGGTAATTCAAAATTAGAAATTGAACTCCTCCATTCAAGTCTTTTTATGACAAGAGTTCTACCTGTTATTCGTTCATCTACGAACATCTTTCTAATATATTGATCAAATTCTCTAATAGCGCTACCGTCAATGTCATCAGCGTTCCTGAGGACCGCAAAGCAATCTTCAAACTCAAGAACAGCACTTCTCAATTTGCTACGAGCTTCATTAGTTTCTCTTGAGGTTGCAAGAACACCAATTGTCCAGTCACCTGGTTCAACGAGAAGCACTGAATCTGTCCCATATACGGTCTTCCAGTGGGACTGTTTTTCGCCAGTCACCACACCCATGAAACTCGTCATGGCAGATACGAAACCCGAGATAACTTGAGGATCCAAATTGCCTTTGCTAAATTCATGTGAATAAGGAGCTAAGCCACTGTTCTTGTCTAGTATCATCAATAGTTTCTCATTTGATTCATCAGAAAAGAGTGAATCATCTATAATTAGTCCTTGTAGGAATTCGTCAGGAGTGCTCGATGACCGCTCATCAAGATTATTGGTCAATCTTTTACCCTCAATTTTATCATTGTCAGGAATTTTGATCATGAACGAAGTGAAACAAAGTTGAGAAGAGTAATTCAGGTTGACATCATTGATACCTTTCTGAGCAGACTTTGGGTTCCAACTTGACATTGGAGTAGTCGCTATTCTCAGGAAGATACATTCCATCAACTAGGCATTGATCTTCTCTTTATTGGCATTTGTCCAGATCTCAATGATCTAGTTTACGCCGCAGTAATTTCTACCACGGCTCTACGGGATTTTTTGGAGGTGAAGACATTGTTATCAAGAATAATAGAGCATCTGAGTATTCAAATTAGAACGTTGGAATTTTCATTATGAATCTATAGTTGCTTCCTAGGAAGCAACTCTGGAAAAAGCACACACACATTTCAGAAATGTGAGGGGTTATTTATTGAAACAGTGACGAATTTGGAGTCAATACAAGAGAAGCTCTTAAAGTCACTTGTTACATTCAATGAGTGATGACAGATTTAACCTCCCAAGTTTCAGAGATTTGGCTTGAATGTTCAAAGATGATAAGTAATCGCTTTCGACTTGAAGCACCACCACTCCCCCAGTCAGTAACGATTATCGAAATGTCGGATATTCAGCGGATTGGAGGACATTATGTTGTCGAGAATAGAGAACTTCAACTAACTCATGAGGTCGTGGGAGGCAAGATACCACTCAAAGCTATAACCTTTAGAGAGTGCTTATTCAATTCACTACCTCAGGATTTATGCCCAGAAGCAAAACGAGATCTTGCTTCTGAATTCACACGACAATCTCTGAAGAAGACTGACAAAAACAGATGGATTTCTGCATGGAAGCTTGTCCCATCACAACGGATCCGTACGAACCTGATTTACAATTCCTTTGAGCTTATGACGTGGATAGATGCACTCGGTGGGAATCGTGAGTTGGACTCGCTCATACATGAGTTCGTGTGCATGTTTCGCTATGGTAAGTCATTGGATTTTGAAGAATATGTAGAATACATGACCCAAAGAGTTCAGAATATCGTAGTTAGGCTCAGTCATGTAGAGGTGAAGATAGTAGATGCTTTGATGAAAAACAGGGATGCATCATATCATCAAATAGCAGAGATTACTGGATTAAGCGAATCATGGGTCTGCACTCGATTTAATCATTTGAAACGTAAATATGTCCTTATGGGGTTCACGACAGTTCCCTTCTCTACTATTGGGATAAGGACATTCCATGTTCTTTTCTCAGGACCATCATGGAGCGACCCAACTAAGCTCATCACAAAATGTCCATTTCTGTATAATATGAGATCAATTCTCAACGGTCCTTGGCAGTCTATAGCGCGATTGGCTGTGCCAGATTGTGCAGAAAACACACGTTCCTTGGAACAAATGACCTCTATTTTAAACAACTTTGGTATTGCTTGTGATGTTGCAGAAACCTTCTCCGTGGGTGTTTCAAACTCGTTTTATCACTATAATACAAAGACGCATCGCTGGGAAATACCATGGGTAGCAATGGAAGGTTGGGGTCATAGAATCAGAGAAGAATCAATTGACCAGCTCATGGAACGTATCGACTATCCTGCTAGAACGACTGATCACTATCTTGACTCTCTTGACATGAGTATTTTTGAGTTGGTAACAAAAGGACTAACTTCTACGCGAGCGCTTAGGAAGGAGCTTTCTGTTGGACAAACCAAGCTCTTGAAACGGTTGCAAAAGCTCAAAGCTGAAGGACTAATCCGAAGAAATTGGGATGTACATAACATTGGTCTTGTTGAGAGAATAGCACTAAGAGCTACAGATGGAAGAACTGCTAGTCTTCTAGATGCATGGTCCAGAGAACTTCCGAGAGTGTTCCTACGTTATGAAAAGAATAGGCATCTTCTCATGATCGTCGAGCTGCCTGTAGGTGATTCAACCAAGATGATGAACACACTCCGTTCACTTAAATGGCCAGTCACTATTTCTCCCCTTAGTAATAGTATCTGGGGTCACTGGCAATTTCCTGGTCAATTTTGGGATGTTGAGCATCAAAGATGGCAAGCACAGAAGAACGATGTTGTTTCTTGGTTAACCATACTAAATGAGGAATGTAAGAACTTAGTAGATGAAACTATTGATTCTCAACGCGAATCTCTTGCATCTGCAGAACCTCGATACTAAGTGCAATTAGAAAACAGGTAACAGTATTTTTGGAAAAACCGAAAAAGCTTGATGATTGTTACCGATTTCCTAACAGGACTTGTCAGAGAATGCACTCTTTTCAAGCATAGCCCTAGTTTTGATGTTCCATCGACAGCTTATATACTCAAAATTCGTGTCATTATTTGGGATCAAAAAACTCCAGACGGGGGAAGAATTGTAACAAAAAACCTGTATGAGGGGTGGGTCCCAGGGGTCTGGAAATTCTTCAGACCCCAACCATCATCAAAAGAAATCAATGATAACCTGAAGTGTTTTGGTCGACATCGGATGAAGATTTGATCTCAACACTTTCAATGGAGCTAGAAAACAATGGCAAAACCAAAAATCCATGTTGCATTCCTCGGAAACCTGAGGAACATTGAATATATAACTGTTAGAAGAAGTATAGATGAGCTTATCCTTATCCATACTAGTAATCAGGATGATGACGCTGATTCTATCATCAATAAATTTACCAATCTTGGTGTCAAAGTTTCACCTGTAAGAGTTGTGTCAGACGATTTCACTAACATTCTATCTTTAGCTCTTAATGCCTTAGATTCTCAGAAATTTGACCAATGTGATATTGAGTTTAGTATATCATCCAAGAATTGCACGATGACATTAGCGGCATGCATTTGTGCCATGATTGTCAAAGCGTCTATACTTTTTATTAGGTGTAATGAAATATTCAATGTTTCTGAAGTTTGGCCCTCAGAGATAGTCAACCTCACTCACCAAAAGCGTGAGATACTCAGTTGTCTTCAGAACTATGACAAACCTATACACCAGAAAGAAATGGCTGAAGAAACCGGAATCAGACAATCAGGACTATCTCGACACCTCCGTAACTTAGAGTTAGCTGGTTACGTAACAAGATCACGAATAGATCGCTATAAGCACGTTCAGATAACGGAACTTGGATGTGCAGTACTTCATCATAAGCAGATAAGGAAGAGACGCATATGGTGTTCGCATACACCTCAAATGCCAGAGAAAATACAGACGGTGGGATGAAACAATGACCGCTTCCGACTCGTTCTTACTCGAACCTGGAAATGATGCCATGTTTGATGATTATGCAGCTTTATACAATGCAATTGATTCACGAGATAATCCAGACCATGTTGAAATTAGTGGAGAGTACTTCCGGTCTTCCTTTTCATTTCCAACTGTTGAAATCGGTCGCGACGTCGTTCAAATCCAAGACTCTGAGAGTTGTCTAGTAGCAGCTGGTACAATATTCTCCCAGAACACCTCACCTCCAAGCTCCAGGATAATGGTTCAAGTGCATCCAGATTATCAGAAAAGAGGCATTGGTTCAATGGTTCTGGAACACCTTTTCCGGACTGGGAAGAAAAATGGATCAAGATCATTTGTATGTAGAATTCCTAGCTTTCGACCCGATGCAATAGCATTTGCCGAATATCACGGTTTCAAACATGATTACTCGTGGATTAAGATGCGGCTCAAAAGTAAAGAACCGATCAGACCCATAGTTGTTCCACCTCAGGGTCTGAAAATTAAAACTCTGGATATCAAGAAGGAGCTGGAAACATGGGCACAGCTCCAGAATGACATTTTCAGAGATAGTCCTGATTATGATGAAATAACAGTTGAGTCACTGAAAGCCCAAATCAGACACACTAGCTTCGATTCAAATCTTTTGGTCATGGGTGAAGTGAATGGCAGACCTGTTGGACTATGTACAGGTTGGTCAATCGCGCCAAGAAATCGCGAGTATAAGAATAAAGTTCTCCAAATCCATGGGCTGGGAATATTGCCAAAATATCGACAGAATGGCTATGGTCAGGCCTTGCTATTTGAGATTTTACATCGCGCGTTCCTTAAGGGTCATAGAATATCTGAACTTGTGGTTCGAAGTACTAATCTCGCGGCAAAAAGTTTGTATATGAAGTACGGTTTCCAAGAGAGATATAGACATCTATGGTACAAACGGTTGTTTTGACTAGATGTTTGATGGATGATGTGCGAAATGGGAATTTCATTTTAGTACGCAATTTAAAATTGAAAAGAAGCAAATCAATACTATCTAGTTAGTCCATGCATTCCTACAGAAGAATGAGGTATAGGATTCAGCTTAATGCTATGATTTGGATGACTATAAACGGTAAGAATCTCAAACCAGCAGTGTACGAGTTCCTGAAGGAACTGGACAATGAAACAGCATTGGCCAAGCTAGAAACTATGGGCATCTCCATTGACAAGTGGACTGAAGAACAGGAACGATATGCTC
>JAEOST010000406.1 GCA_016840245.1 Candidatus Thorarchaeota archaeon | reverse complement strand
GAACCTGGAACTATGGAACGAGAGGTGGCTATGGTCCAAGCGTTCCTGATTGTGGACCGAGTATTTGAATTCGGGAAACCACTCCGTGCTTCTGTTTATACAGATGCGGTAAGAGCATTGGCTCAACACTATAGAATCTGGACATAATATGAACTTGAATTTAGAGTGGACTACTGTTTCTTAAAGATTAGTTCGAAGGAAACAGTGCCATCTGGTTCGAGATCTAAAAACTTCAAAGTGTCAGAGTCTGTGCGTTCATACACTAAATATCCACTATCGGGTTTAACTGAGTTGATGAAGACGGATTTAGATTCAGTGTGTTCTGTTATAGTCAACACCATCGACTCTGATTTCTCTTCCCATCCGATGAAGTCCTTGTCAAAGTGTCGTAGGAAGAGTTGGAGAGTGTCATCTCGCTCAACAAATGCCATTAACTCATACACGAAGATTTCGTCGTTCTTGACCCATCGGAACATACCTGTCATATTATCGAATGCTTCTGGCATCCAGTGCTCCTCGATATAATCATCACCAGCTTCTCCTCTCCATGCACCTGCCATGAATTCTAAATCTCTGACTGATTTCCCTCTAACAGGAGTCTTTGAATAAGTCATTCCTACACCTCAAAGTCAATGGTATTGTTCAGTATTGTTTGATGAACCAATAATGTTGTGGTTCGAGTATTGTGATGCTAACAATCATCGTGTGTAGAATTCTCTATAGGTGTCCAATCTCCGAAACATGTAGTATTTACCACAATCTAAGCACTTGAACTCACGAAGGTGGTCATCATAGTGCCTCCCATGGTCATCAGTGTAGTCTATACGGTGTTCATACAGCAGCATTGTTTTCTTACTTTCGCAAACAATGCACTTTCTCCTTCTGAACTTCTCTCTCAGGGGTCTATCAGTTTCTGCGAAGCGACGTTCATCGTATGATTATTACTCTTCATCCTTCATGTTAGCATAGTCCTATTCCACTACTGATAACTGATTTCAGTTTTAGTAAGAATCTCACGGGATGACCTTCCAACCTCCAGCTCGAACTCACCTGGTTCGATCATCCAATCATGTGACAATATATCATAGAAACCAAGATCCTCTGCCTTGATAAGAACCGACACAGTCTTGCTCTCACTCGGTTGTAGGAAGACTTTCTCAAATCCAGCTAATTCCCTTATGGGTCTCTCAACTGATGATTCAAGGTCTTTCGAGTAGACTTGGATAACCTCTGAACCTGACACATCTCCTGAATTGGTCACATCAACGTTCAGAGTCAGAATATCGTCAGGGGCTCGTAGAACCTGTTTATCTACTACTACTGATCCAATTTCAAACGAAGTGTAAGATAGACCATAGCCAAATGGGAATAGGGGGTCAATCTTCTTCTCATCGAACCATCTGTATCCCACAAAGACGCCCTCATCATAGAACACCTTCTTCTCATCATCTCCAGGGTAGTGTCTGGGGTTTCCTGAGTGATGAGCTGGAGAATCGGAGAGCTTCTTTGGAAATGTAGTGGGTAGTCGACCTGAGGGACAGACATCTCCGAAGAGGATATTGACAATGGCGTGACCTCCTTCCATCCCAGAGTACCACGCATTGAGAACAACTGGAACATCATCCAGCCATGGGTCCATAACAACAGGACTTCCAGCGATGAGAACTACAATTGTGTTCTCATTCAGAGCTGCTGTTTCTCTGATCAGCTTAACCTGTTTTTCTGGTAAGTCAAGCGTAGTTTTATCAAAGGTTTCAGCATCCATTCCCTTGCTATGATTCAATCCTACAAAGAGGACTACTGCATCAGCTAATGATGGATCTGACACGATTTCGATTTTTCCCTTGCACCTCTTTCTCATTCCTTTGAGGGGAGTGATCTCATAGGGAGGTACTGCTGCTGAGGAGCCTCCATAGCCTATTCTACCAAACTTCTTTTTCAGGTTAGGTCCAAACAGAGCTATTGATTTGATATCTTCGACATTCAGAGGAAGAAGACCCCTCTCATTCTTCAATAACACCATACCCTCTTCAGCAGCATGTCGAGCTAACTCCTGATGTTCCGGGGTATTTCGAACTCCTGGAGTAATTGACTTGGAGCTGTCAAATACTCTTGTTCGTATCATTGTGCGTAGGTTTCTTCTAACCAGTTCATCAATTACCTCATCAGTGACTTTACCTTCATTATTGGCTTTCTTAAGCGAACTAATTTTGTATCTCGTGGGAAACGGCATCTCCAGAGTGAGACCTGCATTCACACATCCTTCTGTTGTCTTGATTCTTCCAGTGGCAACCCAATCAGTCATTACCATTCCATCGAATCCCCATTTCTCCATCAGAACATCACGGATCAAATATCTATTCTCTGCTCCATAGACTCCATTGACCTTGTTGTAGCATGTCATGAACGTCCAGATATCAGCCTCCTTCACTAATGCTCTGAACGCTCGGAGGTAGATCTCGTGCAGTGTACGCTCGTCTATCTCTGCACTCATAGTTCTCCGATCGAGATCTTGATTGTTAGCTACATAATGCTTAGCACATGCTGCTATGTCTTGACTCTGTACTCCCTTGACAAATTGGACTGCTAGCTCCTTAGTAAGGAAGGGATCCTCGCTATAGTATTCGAAAGTCCTTCCACAAAGAGGTGTTCGATGAATATTGACACCAGGAGCAAGGAGAACATATCGACCAGTTCCTCGAACCTCTTTGCCCATCACTTCGCCAATATCTCTTGCGAGTTTTCTATTCCATGAGGCAGCCAGAGCTATTGTTGCTGGAAATCTTGTGTTCTTGCTGAACCCACTGGAGTGAGACGCAACTCCTAAGGGGCCATCGGTCATTTTGTATCCAGGGATCTTCAGACGCTTGATGCCTTTTGTAGTGTAGATTCTCTGACGACCCTGACTACTGAGAAGTGAGTACTTCTCTTTGATTGTGAGTCGTGAGAGGAGATCCTTTGCTCTCTCTTCGATAGTATGATTCTCATCAAGGTATGGTGCGGTTTCAGTCATTGATGATTTCTCCTACAGAGTTCTTGTGATAGGTATTGTTCGTACTAAAAAGGGTCTTGCACTTGTCTATGTAAAATATGTAATGACCATTGGGAAATCAATGCAGATTATTCGGATTTCTTTACGAGTCATTGTGAACTTTTGCTAACTATCTTCCATTCATCACTAATTCTCAGGAGTAGTATGTAGTCTGTTATATCTCGTTTCTCTCCATCTCTCTCGTATTGCCATACCAACTTGACAAAGGCAGCATTTCCTGTTCTGTCTACTGATACTATTGTTCCTCTTTGTGAAACCTTTGTCTTCATTACATCAATCTCATCTTGTGTGAGATTCGGTCTTGTTTGAGAAATCGTATATCTAGTGAGTTTCTGTTTCTCCTGATTGAAGGATATCTTCAAACCCTCAGGATGCCATGTACTCTCTCCCTTCGGAAAATCAAATTCTACGACTCCATCAACATATGCTTGGATAGCATCCTTCACTCCTTCAATCTCATCCATGATTGCTTACTCCTTCCAATGTATCTTCATCTCACAAATATACAAATAGTGTCTGACGCAATGGTTCACTCAGAAGATTAAAAGCAAGCACTTTGACTACGACACTTGATGACGTCTAGAACTTTAGCCCAACTAGTGCCTTTAGTCACATACGCAAATGTGATATTGCAAGGTCTTGACATTGATTTTGATATAGAACGTGCTTGCACAGAATATTGTCATAAGCTCGAGTTCATTGAAGAACCTCTGGAGGACATAGCTGGTGCTACCCGAGTTATTGCGCCTGATGCTTTCACATGGTTCAGGTACCTGAAGGACCAAGGTGCAGATAGAGTCAAACTGCAATACCAACCATCATCTCATCCTGACCTACCAGATCATATCGCCGCAGCATTTGTTGGTGGAGGTAGTATTTGGTTTGTAGAGGTTCAGTTAGGAGACGCGAGTCACATCTACACTGAAATGGGACATGGGACCAAACTCAACAAGATTGCCCTCACTAGGATACGTCAAGACTTTGATCATCTTGAGGATAGTTCATCGGTCAGCATGGCTAGAGACAGGCTTGACAAAGTACTGCAGTCGCTCATAGTATTTACAGGACAATTTGATTTTACACAACATTGGTCAGAGAACTTTGAGCGAAGTCGACAAGCCTTGACACATGTTCAATCATCGGGAGATGATGATAGCATTCCAAATGGTGTCTATTCTAT
>JAEOST010000039.1 GCA_016840245.1 Candidatus Thorarchaeota archaeon | reverse complement strand
CTTCCCGCGATTCACTCAAGCGTAATCAACCCCTAAACTAGTAATACACGCTTGATAGAATCGCGTCCAAACTACAATAATAAACTTCTCAGGATGAACCCTCTCTTCAGTGATAATCAACATAACTTGACCATCCCCTGAATCTTAGACACGAGAATATCGAAATTCTCACCGGTTTTTGAACTGACCAATACATAGTCCAATCCAGCTTTCTCAACACACTCTCGTATACTTTCCTCGTCCATTGTGCCATCAATGTCGCTCTTAGTTCCAACCAATAATCTACGTTCAGGCGGGATTGCTTGTATCAATTCCATCCATTCGTCAAGTTGGATGAGTGAACGATATGAACAACAGTCGAACACTATAAGAGCGACCTTGGCTCCTATCATAAGTGAACCTTGGAAGAAACGGAACTGCTTCTGTCCGCCAAAATCAAACATTGTACATCTGACGCAGCTGTCATCGCCAGTATCAACAGTCCAAGACTCGACATCAAAACCAACAGTCATGTTTTTGTCAATGAATGCACCAGTTGTCAGACGAGCAATAAGTGTACTTTTACCAACTCCGCCAGCTCCTACGACTGCGAGTTTCACTATTCTAGTACACGGAGTACTTACTCCCGTTGACTGTGACACAACGTTGCAACTCCTTCAGGTTCAAGCCCACTTTAACTTCTTATAGTACTTATTAGGCTGTAATATGTTCCAAATTGAGATTAGTTTTAACAAATCTAGAACTGTGCCTTTTCAATTAGACAACTCCAAACATTCATAATGCAAGTATACTTTGGACCATCGTTAGGAGAGCTACCACCGTGGAACACAAGGATGAGCCTACTGAATCTTCTGAGACTTTTGACCAAGCTATGTATCTTGATATCATGAGAGAGGACACACCATTGAAACGATATGTTTCGAGGGGTGACACTCCTGATGCGGTGGATATTCCCGGACCCCATCAAGATGCTGACAGAGCTGTCTTTCGAGCTATCAGATTCACTATGAGTGATGGTACACCACGTTTCCAACCCATATTGGGAAGTGCTGGGATGGGTAAGACTCACTTGTATTGGGTTATCAAGGAACAAGAGGAGTACTTTGCAAAGGGCAGATTCCTTGCTGTCTATGTACCTTCACCACCAGCTCCTGTTCGTGTACCACTCCATCTACATGCATGTGTTGTTGATGAGGGAGGCGATGCACTCTTCGAACAGACCGTAGATATGTTGGTCACAAAGATTGGAGGACTCAAGGGTGCAACTGCAGAGATGTACGATTATTCGTATGCTATGGAACGTCTTCTCACAGATTATCCTGGAATCTCTGCTGATGTCGTTAAGGTGTTACTACGTTACAGACTCGACCCCTCAATAAAGGACCTTGCAAGAAGATGGTTGTTGGGTGATGCATTAAATGATAATGAGATAGATCGATTAGCAGTCAGGTCTGTCCTAGAGGAGGATGACGTGACAATGGCAACTCTCAAACTACTATTCGAGGGCTCTGAGGTTCCTATTGTTCTCTTCGTGGATGAAATGGAGGGTCCATACAATACACATGGTGAGGAGGGTGAAAGACACTTCCTTGAGATATTGAAACGGATCTACAACGAATGTAAGAACGTAGTTATCATATCGTCAGCTTTGACTGAGATTTGGGATAGGATCTACAATATCGCTGATGCTCCAACTAGGTCTCGGATGGAACCTGTCATTGAACTTCGACACTTCACAAAGGAAGACATTGAAGAGTATGTTAAGGCAACCATGGAGCAATACTGGAAGGATCAGAACATTGCTGCACCACCTGATTTGTTTTTCCCGCTGACTGCATCAGACATCACTGAAGCGTTCAAATATTCAAAGGGTGTTCCTCGTGAGGCAATTCGTCATATCATTCCACGACTTGAGACCATTCTATTTGAGACTCCGACCGAAGAGATTGAACCTCAGGATGATTACGTCATCAAGTTGACTGCAACAGTGGTCTTAGGTGCAATTGTCAAGGGCCTCTCGATTGCTGCTAAGAAAGAAGGTGCTTCCGTTAATCTTCAGATGGCTTCAGGCGGCACACAGAAACAGAGTGCTGCAATCGTTGTGATGACTCAAAATGAAACTGAATACAAGATTGGAATCGATGTACCAAATGTTAAGGATTGGAATCGCAGTGGAGGAGTAGCTGCATACTACTCTGCAAAACGACTCAAGGATGCACTTGAATCAAAGGAAGTGAAGTTTGCAATGATGGCCGCACCTGAGGGAACAAAGGGTGCAAAGTTTGAGGCAATCAGAGAAGAGATGAGCAAAAAATCCTCTGTACTATACCTTAATGAGGAAACCGCGATTTCACTTGTGGAAACCACTAACAAGAACAAGCTGATAGGCGACCACAAATCTTTCTTCGACGAGTTCGTGAAGCAAATCCTTGGTTAGTACGGCTGTAGTTTATCAGTTTCCGTTACCGTTTCAGTAGGAGTGTTTCTAGTATTCCTTCTTACAGCAATATAAAGAGGGATTACTGAAACCGGATAAAGCATCATTGCAATTGGAAATACGATTACTCCAAAAGTTACGATTCCACCAAAGAATCCTAGAAGCCATGCAGTGAACAGGGTTCCTGTCTGTCTTGGGAATTGCCACATTATTCTAGTTATTGCTAGAGACCTAGCTCGTCGTGATACAGCAATCTCTCCCATGAACAATGAGTTGAATGCAGGTCTGTTCATGTTTGCAACTGCATTTCTGGCAACATAGAACACAATCATCAGAAGGAACCATGGACTATAGACAATTCCGATCATCAGTATTGGTGCCAAGATGTAGAGCAATGAGATGGTGTTGATCTTGCCAATTCTTTCACTGAAGAGCCCAACTGCTAACGTGCCTGTTGCAAGTGTGAGGTTTGCAATGGCTGGAATACTACCAAGTACTACAGGATCTGGATTGAATGCCGCATATATCCAGGGTATCATGTAAGGAATCACCATACCTGAACTGACGCCCACTAGCAATTGGCTGAAGCCAAAGAATAGTGCAGTTTCAGTGTCTTGGCGAGGTGTAGTTGCTTCTTCCGGAATCTCTACTGGTTCCTCAATTTGCTTACTCTTGGCAGTCTTGTAGCCATTCGGATCGTTGACTCTGAGCCATCTCTCTGTGTATAGACCAAAGATTCCTGTAGCAATTCTGAAAGATCCCATTATCCAGAACAGAATAACGTATCTGACCATTTCTTCTGGAATGAATGGGAATGCAACTGGATCTAGGAGTAGACCTGCGAAGAAGG
>JAEOST010000405.1 GCA_016840245.1 Candidatus Thorarchaeota archaeon | reverse complement strand
CAGGTGGTTCCTTCATTGGACTCTTGCTAATGGGTGTACCAATTGCATTCCTCTTCACTTGGATTTACAACAATACTCAGAGCGTACTTATGTGCATCATTATGCACTCGACAATGAATTTTCTTAGCATGCTTTTAGTAGTGTCAGCAAACAATCAGCTGTTTGGTGTAGCATACCTGCTATTGCTTTGGTTATCATCGCTTATCATAGCTCTGGTATTTCGTCGGAGTAAAACAATACAATCCACTTATGAGAGTCACAGAGATAATCATCAGAAATAAGGGATACAAATGGCTGTGATGTCAAATTCAAAGTGGCAAGTGAAGTTGGTGGATGACGGGATGGATATACAGAGACTTGTCCTTTTGTATGCTGTTGAGCCTTGTAGAAATCAATCGAAAACACTGGAGAGAAGTCTATTAATTTACCAATTCCACATTGACCTGACAAGAGAAATTCTATAACCATATTCTACAGATTATTCGTGGGAGAAATGATATTGACAATGAAAACCACTAGATTATTCGTATTTCTGATTATAGTCAGTTTTTCTGTCACAGTGGTGTGTTGTTCGGCTCAAGCAAGTGCTAGTGGGTATGAGGATGTCGAATCGGGGGAGTGGTGGTACTATCCCATGGTAATAGGATCAGGTAATTTACTTCGTTGTGAGTTCCATACTGATGGTGCTCTAGTCGAATATTTCATCATTCACGAAGATGATTATGAAGAGAATGCGACTCTTGACTATGATTTACTACTTTATCATGACAACTCTGTATCAGATGAGTTTCAGTTGACATTACCCCGGGGGGGCGGATGGTATTGGGTCTTCGTAAATCACAATCTAGTAGATGTTAGAATTTACTACGATTGGCAAGAATATCCACAAGGACTTGAGGCGATTCCAATCAATATGTATGTAGCAACATTGACACTGGGTATAGTACTTTTCATAGTAGGAATCTACTATCTCAGAAGAAGATCTCAGGTTTAATCACGAATCAAGACCACTTTATTTTCTCAATCATAATTGGGTCCCCCTCCTACCTCTTTCTATGAAGGTTTACGAATTTTGAATACAACCGATGGGATTAGTGCAATAGAAATCAGTACAAGACCCCAGACTCTACCTGCAAAGAAGTTGTAATCGTTTAGTAGATAGTCCAAGGGATGCTCCATCACAAGAATTCCAAAGGAGAACTCAAAGATTGGTGTGAGGATGACCCAGAGAATTCCTATTATGATTGCTTGCATGCTTGATTGGAAGGGCCATTTCAGATTGAACAACCATGTCACTATAAAGAACAACAATACAGCTGTGACTGATGACAATTGATGAGCTGCCAACGAGTCCAAAAATGATGCATAGACTCCTTCACGCAGAATTGCATTGAAGATGGCGACGAATATCATCACAAACCAGACAAGTGTATAGCGTAATACGATGTCCTTGTCAGACACTTGAATTTGCGTTGCTTGATTCATTGTTTATCCACCCCATTGGGGCTGAAGCCAAGATAGTTTGAGTTGATGCTAGATGTAATGCTGGTCTTGACCAGCAGGATTGAAATACCACATGTTGCCATTATGCAACAAATACCTCTAAGATGAAACATAAATATATGAGTACCGGTATGGACGCCGACCTTCTCTTAGTATGATTGTATTGATTGCCATTGAGTAATGAACTGATTTGGATTGCTAATAGTCATTTATCAGAGATTTTGCGAAACTACGAGCCTGGTCTAAGTCGTCTTCTGTGGGGTGGCCTTTGTTCTTACCTCCTCCAAGACGAAATGGACCGTATGTTTCCCAACCCCGACATGAAAATGTACTGATAACTCTAGCACCCTTCTTCTTCAATTTCTCAGTCAAAGCTGTTTCAAAGGGTCTTCGAGTTGGGAATCTTTCAAATCCACTGGTATAGAAAACAAAGATATCCTTCCCAACCAGCTTGGTAGACTCATCAACAAATTCTAGAAGTTTACGATGATGCTTTCCTAAGTAGATTCCAGAACCCAGTCCAACTAGGTCATACTTTTCTAATTCATCCATTTGGATGCCATCAAGTGAAACCAAGTCTGCATCAAGCTCTTCAGCAAATACACGAGCAACCTTTAGCGTGTTTTCGTGGTGAATTGACTTGTAAATGACTATGCAGTTCATGTTAGTAACTCCTTTCATCAAATTTCATTCAATGTCATAGAATACATGAGCCCCTGCTGGTTGCAATATTACCTGACCCTTACTACGCAACTTTTCAAGCACATTTGCTGCCGCAACTGGCATAATGCCTAGAGAGAGAGCCACATCAGAAATTCTACAAGGTCTACGATGAAGAAGAGTCAGGATTTCTTCCTCAAGATCTTGGTGGGTCTTCCAAACGACAGATTTTCCTCTTGCATCATGCACTCCGTAGACCCATAGTTTGTCCGCACCTAGGTGCTTTTCAAGATCCTCGGCAAAAGTTTCTAGAATCTTACGCGAAACTGCGGTAATGGATGATACTGCAGTGGGTCTCCATGGTGTGTAGATTTGTACGATGTCCGGATCAATCTCCAAGATGCGGTCAATCAAAGCACTCCTTGAAGGTCCCTCCACATTCGTCAATCCTCTTGGACCTTGGAGCAACATGACCTCCAGTGCCACCATACAGCAATTGGATTTGCGGAGACCCTTGATTGCTGCAACAATATCGTCAAGATGAAATGCATTTTTTGCAGGATGGTTGATTCTCTTGAATGTAGTATCATCTCCCGCATCAAGCTTAGCAGTGACAATATCCACTCCCATAACTCCTCTACGAACATCATCTCTGGGCAGTAGAGATCCGTTTGTCAGAAGTACAATGGGGAGATGAGGTGCTACTTTCCTAATAGCAGTGGTAATAGAGCCTAGCTCTAAATTGAGAGTCGGTTCACCAGTACCTGAAAAGGCTAAAACATCGATTGTTTGTTGGTCCAGATTATCTAGTGTTTTTCTGACTTCGGAGATGATATCGTCTAACGAAGGCATATCCTCTTGAATCTCCTCCGGGGATGTAACATGATTTTTTGTAGCTCCAAGTTGACAGTATATGCAGTTGAAAGTGCATTTCTTTGGGGGGGTTGTGATATCAATTCCCAGAGACCGTCCATACCTCCATGATGATACAGGACCATAGACGTATGTCATGACTTCCACCTTGGTTTCATTTATTCAGATACATTGAGAATCAATGCTGGACAATTAGGTTGATTGGATGTTCGAAATCTCTGGTGTTTTCACTTATCCTTGTCCACATATTGGACAAAGATTTCGTCAGGTCATGACTCGGTGCAAACTCGGGTAGTGTCTTTGCTGCAACCATTGCTTTCGTTATAATGGGATCAAATTGTAGTCGACCTAATACTTCTACACTATGATCTTGACAGAATCTCTCGATTTCCTTGGTATTATCTAGGTTCAAATCATACTTGTTGATTATCACAGCGGCTCCCGTCTTGAAGCGTTCCAACAATGCTAGTGCTCTTTTCATATCATGCATACCAGACAATGTTGGTTCAGTGACTACGACACCCAATTGAATACCTGTCACAGTAGCAATAACTGGACAACCAATACCTGGAGATCCATCTATTAGGATACTCTGTGTATTCTGAGTCTTTGCTAACTCTTGGGCAAGATTCCTTACTTCTGTAACTAACTTTCCTGAATTTCCCTCACCTGGCAAGAGCTTTGCATGTGACATTGGTCCAAAACGTGTCTGAGAATCATATAGGTGCCCTGACACCCTTTCCCTCATTTCGATAGCATGTTCTGGACAGACATAGGCACAGACCCCACATCCCTCACACGCAATATGATCAATTTTTGGTGGGTGTGCAGCGCCGAATCGACATTTTTCCTCACAGAGTCCACACTCTGTACATAAGTTGATGTCGATAGCTGCTACCTTGGAGCTACGAAACTCCATCTCCCTCTTAACAGTAGGATGAAGTAAGATATGTAGATCAGGTGCATCAACATCACAATCTGCTAAGACTATATCATCTGCAACAGCCGCAAATGCCGCGGCAATAGAGGTCTTTCCGGTACCTCCTTTTCCACTGATTATTGCAATCTCATTGACCATTTTTCACAATCTCCTGTATATCTTCATAGAGCTCTCTGAACTTCACTTTCCAATCAGGTAATTCCTGTGAGAACGGAATACCTCTTGAATACAGTTCAGCAATCTTACGGTCAAACGGAATCTCCAGTAGTATTGGAATACCGTTCTTGTCGCAATACTCGTTTACTTTGTTATCTCCAATCCCCGCTCTGTTGATTACGATCCCATGAGGAATCCCAAGTTCGCGAACGACATCAACTGCCATCTCTAGATCATGCAGGCCAAAAGGTGTAGGTTCTGTTACTAGAAGCAAGTAATCTGATTCCTGCATAGTTTCAATGACTGGACATGCTGTTCCAGGGGGTGCATCAACTATATTGGTCTTATCGGAATCAAGTTCTGATTTCACAGCCTTGATTACTGTAGTTGCGATTGGTTCTCCAATCTTCAATTCACCATATACTAATCGCAAACTCCCATTCTCACCTGTGTGGACTTCCCCCACTTTTCGGTCCATCTCACTAATTGCCTTTTCTGGACAAACTAGAGCACAACCCCCGCAAGAATGACACATCTCATTGTATACAATGACTTTCTTCTTTCCCACAAAGATTGAATTGAACTCACAAAATTTTCCACACTCACCACACAATGTACAACTTTCTTGGTCAACCACAGGTGTGGGGAGCATCACTGACTTGGTTTCATACCTATCTGCCTGAATCAATGTATGCACATTTGGTTCTTCTACATCACAATCAAGCAGGTTTGCATTCCCAACTGATAGGGCTAAATTAGTGGCAACTGTAGTCTTTCCAGTACCACCTTTCCCACTCGCTACTGTAATTATCAAAGTTAAACAACATCCATTTCTATTTAT
>JAEOST010000404.1 GCA_016840245.1 Candidatus Thorarchaeota archaeon | reverse complement strand
TCTTACCACTTCCATTACCTCCCATCCTATCCCTCTTAGTTCTCGGTAGTTACATCAGAAATAAGGAATCCTTCCAGAAGAATTGAGAGTGACAGAAGAAGTGGTGCGTCTGCCGGGACTCGAATTACCGTCCCCCTCAGAATTTGAGAGGAATCCCGGTCCGGATCCGTGGCAGGGATCCATCATAGCCCCTAGACAACAGACGCTGTAGGACTGACCGCTGTTGTGAACGTTAAAAAGTTTGTCAAAGGTTTGTGGTTGATTCCGTCATATGCGCAGCTTACTGATTACGGCCTCAGCAATCAATAAAAGCCACGTGAGCTGTGTGTGATTCTATGCAGGGCCAGATGACAGAATCAGCCGAACCAATATCAGACACACCACCTAAGACTCAGAAGAGCAAAGGTCGGATTGAATGGATTGATGTTGCTAAGGGCATAGCCATGTTTCTTGTCATCTATGAACATGCTACATATGCAGATTATCCCCCTCTGAATCACATATTTGTCAGCTTTGTGATGCCCATGTTCTTCTTGCTGGCTGGACTGACCTATAACAACACAAAGTATCGAGTAAACTTGAGGGGTTTCTTGTCCTCTCGAGGTCGTCAGTTCATGATTCCATATGTCATCCTCATGTCTCTATGGATTGTTATGGCCGCTTTTATTCCTGGATCTGCATCTCAGAACCCTGGTGAACTTGTCTTCTGGTTTCTATACGGAGCTGGACCTCCCACCGGTTCGCCACATCTATGGTTCCTTCCTATGATGTTCCTTGCAATGATAGTCTTCGTTTCCGTTGACAAGGCAATGGAACGTTTGCCAGCTAATGCAAAATGGATATTCCTAGCAATATTCCCGCTCATTGCATTGTATCTCAATACTGCATTTGCAGACTTCCTAATCGTTAACTGGCCTTTTACCACCGGTCTCGTACCTTGGAGGATGGGTGGTGTGTTTGTTGCGGCTACGTTCATGTTGATGGGTAATGAAATTCGCCGATTCATGAAACTCAGGGATTGGACCATTGGAAGTACCTCTCTGGATGTTGGAGCCATTATTGGGATGAGTTTGATTCTACTGGCACTCTCTGAGTTTAATGGTTATACAGACATTGCATCAGACGTCATTGGTACAATCTGGATATATCTAGCAACAGGCATTATTGGAACTTATGTCATGTTTGCAAGCTCATCACTCTTGGCAAATTACACAACACGGTTCAAGAACTTCCTGATGAGAGTTGGAAATGCATCGCAAGAAATCTACGAGCTCCACCCAATGACCATGCGTATAGTGTTTCCAATACTGAGTATCTTTGGTGTGACTGCAACTCAATGGTGGCTCAATCCTGAGTGGTGGATTGTGAACTCGTTCTTCATCTGTGTGTTCACAATTCCTCTCGTTTTCTATGTGATTAGCAAGAACAAGTATCTTAGATTCGTCTTCAAGGGTTCAATGAAGGAATACACATAGTCAATGAGAGAGTTGTTTGATTCGTAGTACCCGGAAAGTTGATTCACACTCGAGAACTATTTCGAAACGATCAGAACACTCCATGGCCATGAAGTCACCATGAATCCAGTACCCATGGTCCTTCTCGTGTAACCAGGACTCTGGAAAGAGATAGGTTCCTCTATCTGTACGGAACGAATCCAGTATCTTCAATGATTCACTGAACCATTCACTCTTCTGTACCTCTTTGAAGGGTGTCAACATCTCCATAAGCAGAAGAAACAAACCTCCTGTCTCATCTGTAATGTCATGAGGGTCAAAGAGTGCATGAAACCAGTCAATTGTACCGGGTCTGTCTGAGTCGACAGTTCTATGAACAATACCTGTATCCATATACTCTCCATGGATAATTCGTCCAATCATCGACTCTGCATTCTTTCTTAAAGTCAGGTCAGTCATTATTCCCTCAGAGTTGGAGATACCAAGGATATCATGGAGTGTAGGAATTGCAATACTATGCTCATCGGGTTTATGTGAATCATCAAGAAACCTCAACCGCATCTTCAGTAACGTGTCTACAGGAGTAACTGAGGAATAACCTGCATAGCTCAATGCACACGCAGCTACAAGCCATGAATGCCGCGCCTCTGCACTACTTGAGGCGTCTTCAAGACTATCAGAAAGCCAACCACGATGGTTTATGGTCTTGTTATCCAAGGGCTGCAATCCTGCACGAAGTCCAAGTTGTCTGATCTTGCAGAGTGAGTTTTCAAATGCTTCAGGCATGTCAGAGTGAATCTTCTGAGGTGTGAAATCAGGCTTCAGTCGCTCCAACCACTCATTCAGAATTGGACTGAGTAGAAATTCATCAAGGAGCCTACTGACCACTCCTACGTCCTGTTCAGGCAATACCTCTGTCATTGTACGGAATCGTATCACTGGCCCTGCATTGTGTACTAACCAGTCGACCAGCTCAGCTTGTCGCATGAATTAGATTCTGATACACCTGCTTATCTCTTGTTCTACCAGAGGTCTGAGGAAAAGGAATTAAGAGCCACCATGATGTGGACGAATCAGGTGCCCAGATGAACAAATCTGACAACCCCCTTGAGCAACTGAAGGTTGAGATCATGCACGAGATCTATCTCAATCGAATGTTACTGACATCTATTCGTGACCGACCCGAGGGATGGAAACTGATCTCTGGGATTTGGAGTCCCTTCTACATTCAACTCAGAATTCTAAGCTCATTTCCTGATACATTGAGAAAGATAGGTGCAGCATTGACCATTCTACTAGAAGAATCAGCACCAGACGTCAATCGAGTTGTAGGTATTGCACATGCAGGAGTACCAATCGCCACAGCTCTCTCCCTTGAATCCGGTCTTCCTGCGTGTCATACACGTAAGATTCTTGGTGTAAAGAGTGAAGACGACCTTCGTAAGGCACTATCTGACTATGGCCAGCACTCCCTACTTGAGGGTGTAGTGAAAGACGGGGACGTCATTTGCATAGTTGATGATCTTGTGACTGGGATGGAGAGCAAACTTGTTGCTCGAACTCAAGCTCTCACAGAGCTAGAACGTCGTGGCGTCACAGACGTACAGTGTGAGGATATAGTCGTAGTTGTTGATAGACAACAGGGTGCAGCAAAACGAGCAGAAGAACTGGGTCTGCGACTCCACTCATTGATCGGCCTTGTTGATGAGGGTCTACCAATGCTGTCAGATTTGATGTCTGAGGAGGAGTTCAAGATTGTTCGTGAGTATCTCACGGATTCTAGATAACATCATAGAAAGTCCTTTCAATCACCAATGTATTGGTTATTTGCGTGGCAATGAGTAACAAAACTAGTCCTCTCAAGTCTATGCTTAGGTTAGCGCTGACCACATCAGCAAATCACTTTCAATTCTATCACAAGGCTGCAATGAGTGTAGAAACACCACAGGTGCAAGCACTCCTGAATGTCCTTGCTGAATCTGAAGAAGCACTCATGGAACGGATTGAGGACATGATAGCAACAGGAGTTGTAGATGAGATCGAAGAGGTCATGGCTGCGACCGATCGGGAGATGCCTGATGAGACCCCTTTCGACCTTATCAGAAATGATACTGATCCACGCATTTTTGTCTGCAATAAGGCATTGCAACAAGAACTCAAGGGGTATGGCTTCTATCTGTCAATAGCAGCCAGGGCAAAGTCTGAGGTTATCAGTCGCGTCTTTGAGTACTTTGCCTATGAGAAGTCAAAACAGATTGAGCGGATTCGCAGAGTCTGCGATTCTTTCTAGATTATCACTATTTTCGTGCTTGGTTGATTGCAGTTTATTATTGGAACACGTGTTCTAAGGTTCTTCAAAACCCTGCGCGCTATATATAAAATAAACAAAAACATTTATATACATTTTAATAAAACAGTACTACAGGTCGTTTCTAAGACCTGAAAGCAGGTTGGAAGTCCGCAGGGTTCCATCGGAAACGATGGGGTCAGTGGGCCCAGCTAAAAGAGATGAAGATAATGAATAGTGCGCATAAACCGGTCTCTGTCCCTCCTCTCTTACTGGATAGATTTGACGAATTCATGGAATACGCGAAGGGTGCAGCTCTTGTGACATACAGTCCAGAATACTTCAGAAGTCCCTTCCTAGATGATCCAAAACGCTTGAGACGTGTCATACTGCATGCTGTAGGCGTCAGAGTTGATGGACTTCCACTAACCTTCAAGTATATCGTTGATGCTATGTCGCAGAGAGGCATGGATACGTCCGATATTACTCTTCAAGAGATCCTCTCACGATTCGAAGCAGGGGTTCAACTCGTACGGGGCACCATCGAAACCGAGCATTCGCTTGGTGAGGCTTTGATGACGGGGTCGTGATTGTTCAGACTAACAGATAGTATACAGACCAACCTGCTAGACCATTATGGTTATCAGTATTGAAACTAAGTGTAACTAGACATCAAGTGACAAGACTAAAGGCTGAACCAATCGACGACATTGTCTCTCGTATATTAGAGGAGTACTCAGAGAGTTCCAGAGGATGGAGAGTGATGAACACTCCACAGGGGGAGATGCTTGTTCTCGGTCCTACATCGGCCTTTCAGATGAAATTAATTCCCATAAATCCGTTCGAGTTCACTGGAGCTGGAGTGGAGATTCCTAACTCCAATCGGGCCTTCAAACGAATCCGCGAAACACCTGAATTTGGGCTTCGCCCTCTATCAGAAACTGACATTGGTGGGTTCCTCAAGGCGTTACAAGACCCGGAGGGTGGTCGGTCACAACTAACATCTATTCTACAACGTATGCCCGTTCCACAGGCAGAGCTAAAGAGTACAGAGATTGAGCATGTGCTATCAGGCCCGGTACTCATGCGACCTGACCTTGGTTCCCTTAACCCTGAGATCATGAGGATTCAACGATCACTCGATAGAACTGCAGAAGAGACCTTCAGACGACGATTTCCCGAGCGTGCTGGGATGTATCTCTGATATAATCACCAGAAGACTATTACACCCTGCTAAGTGGGTCAAGGAGCAACTGCACACAAATGCCACTTGTTAGAGTGTATCACTCATGATTAGAAATGTGATTGTACTAGACATCAACGGAAGAAGTCTTCTAACAGCAAATTTTGGGGATTGCCACACTCTTGGCGAAGACCCTCTTGTTATCAGTGGCTTCATCAGTGCGGTTCACAGTTTCTCGCAGACCCTTTCAGGACAGGGTGTTGATGAGATCAAACTTGGTAGTCTTAATTTCCTAATACAGCATCGTGGAGAACTCATCTTCGTCATGACTTCCGATGAAGATGATGCTGAAACAAACAAAGGCAAACTCGAGAGAGTTGTCAGCTTTTTCCTAGAGATGTATTCAGGTGTCATTGAAACTCTAGATGATGACACAGACCTATCTGTCTTTGATGGGTTTGGACCAAGCCTAGTGGAAATCGGATTCGCAGACAAGAACTGCGGAGAGAATCCTGACTGTGAGGATTGTGAGAACAAGGAAAAGACAATCCCTGTAAGAGAAGTAGCTGACCACTACAGTTGATGGTTTAAATTAATCCTAGCTCGGTCAGTCGTTCCTTGAAATTAGTAGCTGCTTTGAAAACCATTTCTTCAGACTTCACCCCTGTGATGACAAACTTACCTGACCCAAAAAGAACGATTGCGACTCTGGGATATTTCAATCCATGAAGCAACCATGGAAATGCTTCGATTTTGTAGTTCTGTGTAACATATGAGAGTCGTTCTCCAAGTTCGCTAGCCTGATGTACAAGACGGCAGTTCTCAAGTGTCTTTACGACTACTTCGAGATCAAGAATTACTCCTAGTCTGCTAAGGGCAAATATGTTCTCAATAGAAACGGAGGGATTTTCAGTGTTCTTTATGCCTACATAACGTAGTATCTTCATAAAACTGTCAACAGCCTGCTCGACCTCCTTCTCACTCTGAGCTCCTGTACACACCATCTTACCAGAACTAAACATCAAGAACGATACCACGTTCTGTTCCTTGAATTTGTAAACCAAGACTGGAGTATCGTTCATTTTGGAAAGGGGCGTATTTAGGACTCTTGAGAGCTCCTCAAGGTCTAGTTGCTGGTTGATGACAATAGATGCTGCTATCTGATTGATTTCTACTAATGGTGCAGGTTTCGACATCTCAGTTCCTCCTAAGTGCAAGAATTAATGAGATGAACTGCTCCATATTAAATGTCCCACCAATTTAGAAGTTGAATCAATTCTCAAGACTAGCAATATTATAAGAGCAATCTAGCATTATCTTGAATTGGCGGTCTGGAATGGAAGGAAGTAAAGAAAACCAGAGGTCAATAGTGATACTTGCTCTCTTGCCAGTTATTGGACTAGTCATCAGTCTTGTCTATGCGTTCGGATTCTCTGACTGGGCCAATGTTACACCTCTATTCGGACTACCAGCACCCTATAGGTTTCTACTCGTTGCATTTGTAATACCTATGATTGGTAGTATTGTAGCTGCTATTCTAATTCCTAGAATTCTAGCTCCCTTGTTCCTCATTATCAAGGGCAAAATTATGCCAAAATACAAGAACGCTTACATCAGCATCACGCCAAATCCTCTTCAATTACGAAGATGGCTGGGACGCGCACTAGTGACAGCACTTCTCATACTTGGTCTAATTTCCATATTGGTCAATGTAATTGATCCACTTCAATTCATGAACCAGGAGCAATATGACATGTTTCTGGATGCAACTGGTTTTCCCCAGC
>JAEOST010000403.1 GCA_016840245.1 Candidatus Thorarchaeota archaeon | reverse complement strand
GATTCTCGAATTTGAGGAACACATCACCCTCACATTTTGTACTGAGAAATTCCGAACGAACCAATGGAGTCCTCTTCACGAATCCATGGATTGCTTTCTCCGCCTCTAATACTGAATCAAGTGTGATTGATTTCATTACTGGTCACTCTACACATATCACTCTTTGAGTAGTCTAGTCACTAGACCTATCTTACGTTCCTTGGCTACTTGAAGGACTACATGAGCTGCAGCGATATCTTGGGCTGCAATTCCTGTCGAATCAAACAATGTGATTTCAGTTTCAGATTCGCGTCCGACCTTATCCCCAATTAGAATCTGTCCAATCTCAGCATGAACATCTTTCTCTTGAATCAGTCCTTCTGCTAAGGCATGTTGAATCTCTCCAATCCTCTTACACTGATTCATACTATCAACTACAACCTTGTCAGCGCGTTTCACAATTTGTGGATCAAGTTCCTGCTTCCCTGGACCATCCGCACCAATGGCGTTGATATGGACGCCCTTCTCAATCCACTCCTCCATCACCAGTGCCTCTCTTGAAGGGGTGACAGTCACAATAATATCCGCACCACTTACAACATCTGCGATATCGTCTTCCTGCTTAACTGTAAATCCCAGAATTTCAGGCATCTCCTTGGCATATTTCTTGGACACATTCTCATACTTGTCCCAGACCCTCACCTCTTCCAATGAGAATATCTCCCTCAGCGCTAGTACTTGCATTCTGGCCTGAGTTCCAGCACCAACTACTCCCACAATCTTTGAATCGTTTCTTGCTAGGACACTCGCTGCCACTGCCCCGGCAGCTCCTGTTCTGCAAGCTGTTATGTATGTGCCATCCATCAGAGCAAGGGGCATACTTGTCTTCAGATCCATCAGTACGATTACAGCAACACCTGGAGGTAATCCGAGTTTATGATTGTCGTAGAACCCAGTGGCAATCTTAGTTCCGATTAGTCCAAAATCTTCAACATATCCTGATTTAATATCAACCTCTCCATTGTATTGCCTGACATCAAGATGTGCGACTGGTGCTATCTGTACACGCTTGTTAGCATATGCAATATACGCATCTCTCACTGCGTGTATGGCTTTCTCCATAGGTAGGCATGATTCCACTTCATCTTGAGAGAGTATCAATACTTCTGACATTGTCCTCGGTAAGGCAAGGACATGGTGTCTAATGTTTCTTCAGTATTATATCTTCTATATTATCAGAATGACAAGAATGACTCCGAAAAATGCAAGAAGTGTTCCGATGACAACAGACATTGTAACTCTCTCTTTTAAGTAGAAGATTGACATTGGAGCACCAATTAGTGGAGCAGCAGCAAGCATTACTGAATTCACTGTAGCTCCAACGATATCAACTGCGAATGTCATCAGGAGCATGGGTAATCCGTACCCGAGAATTCCCAGCAGGAGTATAATTGACAATAGTCTTGGGTCTCTCAGAGAGGTACCCCGTTTCTTTGAGTATGGTAGAGCTGGTAGGAGAAATGTTGATCCTAATGCCATTCTTACAAAGTTTGTATCAATTGGATCAATACCCACAAGGCCAATCTGAAGTGAAACATCGCTGAGTGCCCATGCTACAATAGTTAGGAGTGCGAAAACCAGCCCCAAAAGAACAGTTCTTCTATCAGCATCAATGAGATTGACTGACTCACGATTCTGATCATATGCGATAAGTCCAACTCCAACAACAACCATGAAAATGCCTATGATTCTTGAAGGAAGAATCAGCTCATCAACAAACACTACTGCCAAGACATAGACCATGAGAGGATAGCTTGCTGTAATCGGTAGTGCTCTAGACACCCCGATTCTGCTCTGGCTCATAAAGTAGAGAACATCTCCAATGGCTATCCCTACAAACATTGAGAACGCTTGGATGAGGAGTGCTTCAGTGGTCATGACAAATCCATCTGCATTGAACATTGGAAGTACGAAGATTGCTGCAAATGGAAGACTCACCCAGGCTCTCGTTGCCACTATCTCTAAGGTGCTCACTCTATCATCCAATTTTCTGTAGAGGACATTTGTAATTGCAAAGAGTGCAGCAGTCGCAAGTGATGCAATAATTCCAATGAAGTAATTGGCAGGAATCGATTGCATCTACATTCTCTCCTGTATTCAACTACAGAGTATCTTATAGATGTGACCTGTTCTGCAATAGTTAATAGCGGTTTTCGCTCTTAATTGAGTGATGTGATGCTAATGGAACCAGAGGTGTCAGATGAACCCGAGTGCCCTTTTTGCACAAGCAAAGATGTCAAAAAACTCCATGATGATCCCCCTCCTGATGAAACTATTGTCATGAATTATCAGTGTAACAAGTGCAATGAGCAGTTCGAATGGTACTAGATTGGTAGTAGTACAGTCTTACGCGAAAAGAGAGACTGATAAACAAACATCTGTCGTCACTATTTGGGTATTCACATTGGATTCCGAAGCGTTCACCACTACTAGTCTATCCAAGTTCTATGGTCCAGTACAAGCGTTGAACAACATCACTGTTAATGCACCAAAACGGGCTGTTGGGCTCCTAGGACCTAATGGAGCTGGAAAGACGACACTCATACGCGTTCTGATGGGGATAATTAGCAACACAGGTGGTTCTGCGAATGTACTTGGGTTTGATATCTCAACATCCGCTCAAGATATTCGAGACCATGTTGGTTATTCGCCTGAGTTCAGCCCAATTATTCCAGACGTGACAGCTATGAAGTATGTCACCTTCATGGGTAAGATGTCCGGTTTATCTTCTGTTGAAGCAGCACAGAGAGCACATGACACACTTCACTATGTTGGCCTTGGAGAGGAGAGATATCG
>JAEOST010000402.1 GCA_016840245.1 Candidatus Thorarchaeota archaeon | reverse complement strand
TCATCTCACCGTAAAGCTCCGATTCAAGAGAAAGGGCATTTGAATACTCGGGTCCTCGATTAGGTACGGTCACAGGTTGAACATTGAATGATTCGGGAGGGAGCAACTCTGCTGCTGGAGCGGGGGTTGTTTCCTCAACAGGAGGTGGAGTAGTTTCCTCAACCACAGGGGTCGGTGGTGGTTCTGTGGTTTCCACCGAAGCAGCCTTGATTGCGATACTCTCCAACACTTGGATATTCGATTCTACTGATTCTTCGAATTCTTCAGGTGGAGGTGGAAGTTCGATTCCTTCCAGTAATCGTAAGACATTCTTGGTTTTAGCTATAGCCAAACCTAGTTGGAGCTCAGGCACATATAGAACTGTCAGAATCCAATTATCATCAACAGGGGACAAGACAACTAGTCCGCGGTCAGTATCGATTGTCATCAAACGTAAATCAGACTTGTACAGGTTGATACTATCCTTGACACGTGGAAACAGTTCATCTGGAAATGCAAAGCTGACAAAGGGTCTACCGACTTTAGTCATCAGTGAATAACCCAAAACTTGGTCATCAAATCGTAGTTTAGACAGAGCTCTTTCCAAATCTTTGGACATAACGTACACCTCACGGACACTGGTCTGACCAATACCTGCCTGTACATGCTATTTTCCGAAGGTCGTCTGAAAAGGATTGTGGTGGTGGAACGTCCAAAATCTTGTCAATAACGGTTAAGAGGGGCTCGTATATGTCGAGTAGTTGCAATGAGGAACTTTGTTGGTAGCTTATTAGCAGTGATTGTAGGTTCTGCAGTCATCGTTATGCTGTTAGGACTTACACAACCAACATACCCAGAACCGTTCAACATGATTTGGTTCCTTCTAGCAGGAAGTAGTGCACTTCAGTCCACCCTTTTCAATCCGCTAACGCCCATGGTTGCAGTCCTGTACATTCTATCATGGGTCATAATCGGGTTAGTGATTGGACCATTTTCCAAACCAGGATGGAACACAATCAGATCTGCACTCTGGGTTGGTCTAATCCATGCTATATTTGCACTCATGTCCAAGCTTTTTCTGGAGCTTGGGTTTTGGGGAAGTGCAAATCGAAACTTGGATCTACTCACCCTATTCGCAACCGCGATTATACTATCACTTCTCACACTGCCTTCAGCAATCCCAGCAGCAATGGTAGTTGAAAGATTAGGACGCCAAGCAGAACCTCCAATCCCATCTGAGATCAAAACAGTTTGCGAGTGTGGTGCTGTCTTCAAATCCAATCCTATAATTTGTTCTGAATGTGGAAAGACGTTGAATCCAGAGAGTGAATAACTAACGGTCTCTAGTTATTGCTCCACCTAGAAGTCCACCAATCGCACATGCAATCACAGGGTAAATTGTCCCCTCAAGCGAGGCTTGCATGATAAGAAGTGAACCCTGTTGAAAGATAGCCATAGCACTGAAATCTGGAGAGATAATGAAGAAGAGAAGCCATGTGAGAAATGCGCCAATGACCGCGGAGAAGATTGCTGAAAGAATCCCGGGAAAGATATCTTTAGTCATCAATCCTGCAACAAGACCACCAGTACCCCAAGCTAGCCACATAAGAACAGTGGCACCTTGAGCACCATACATCACAAGATTTCCAAGACTAGTAGAACCGAGTATAGCTGGAGCTGGATATAGAATTGTGCCAACCACTGCAAATCTCAGTTCAAGATCACTATAGACCAGAAAATCGTCTACCACAGTTGATGCAATGAGATCGTTGGGCATATAAACTCCAAAAGTCAACACGATGAATGTTATTGCAAATGCTGTTATCTATCCTAAGAGCGTGCCTAAACCTTGACCCAATTGAGGTCCTCCATGTATATTGGTTCTATACATCTATTTCCGGTTATTAGGTTTTATACCTATGCCGGATGAGTAAATTGATTTCCTTAATTGTAGAGATGTGTTCCTAGAGAAGTGCTAATGTCCAGGTACAGGCTTCATCACCCAACGCTCGACAGGACTCTTGGAAACTCTCGGCTTGGAACCCTCGCAGCTTCATGACCGCATCAAACACACCACTTACAATAACGCAGTACTGCAAGCCAGGCATGTCCGTGATATGGACTCCTGCACAGATTGGACAATCCGCATCTGTGAACTTGATGGTTTTCTTGTCTTCACTAATCGATATGTCAGTGAATTGCTGGCTTGAGTTCACCTTGTATGCAAGTTGTAGAGTGTTTGCAAACTCGTGAAATTGCCCAGCATGATCTCGAATTCTGTCTGCATAGTCCATCAGCAAGGTCTCTCCGACTCTAAAGCCGATATCCTTCATCTTTCGGTTTATTTCATCTACATTGACACTGGTGCTCATTAGAAGGTTCATCAGCTCTCGGTAGCTAGCTTGGAATAACACTTTGCTGACTTTTTCTGTCATGAAATTCCACGCGATTTTGCCTTTAATTCCCATTGTTACTTTAACCTCCGATCTCAATATCTTGACGTTTTATCTGTGCGTATGAACTTAACCGTTTTTCCACGGTAAGGAACTACGCTCTGCAACGCTTCGAAATAGGGTATGCCTAGTTCGGTAGCAATCTCCTGTAGTGTCTTCTTTCCGTCACACAACTCTAATACAGGTCTATGTTTTTTCTTGGCCTTGTTGATTTTTCCCTCAAACAAAGGTAACTCTATGATTTCCTTCTGAGCGGGTTCTTGTTCCTCTGGACATTCGACCCAGAGAACTTTATGCGAAACACACCATTCCACAATCTCAATGACTTTCTCAACAGGTCTAGACAGGTGTTCAGCTAATTTGTAGACTGTCATCTTCTCGTCTATAACGAGAAGGATATCAATCGCAATATTGGAGAAAACCCTCTTTAACGAAGTATTGATCTCAGAGTCAAGAGTCACTGAATCTTGATATTTCTCGCCTCTGTGTACAACACATCCGTGTTTAACTTCGACCGGTTCTACTGGTTCATCAATTGGTTCAGGTGTTGTTTCCATGGATATTGTTTCAAATGGCTCAGGAGGAGTAGTTTCTTCTGTGATGATTTCATGAGATTCATCTGTGATGGCAGATTCCATTTCAGTTGTTGGTTCTTCCTCAACTGAAGGAGCCACCTCGTCTTCTTCTATTGCTAGAGATTTTGGTGGAGGCGGCAGGTCAACTTGTACAAGAAGGTCAACAACAGCTTTTGTTCTTGATAGCGCACCACCAAGTTGAAAGTCAGATTCGAAGAGAACT
>JAEOST010000401.1 GCA_016840245.1 Candidatus Thorarchaeota archaeon | reverse complement strand
GACAACATCTCCATTGCTCTAATGATTACTTGGTGGCCAACTTATGCGCGTCTTGTAAGAGGACAGGTTCTGTCTGAGAGAGAGAAGTTGTATGTCGAGGCCGCTCGATCTGTTGGAGCCAGCGATAGGAGAATACTGGTTTTCCATATTATACCAAATACTATCCAACCATTGATCGTTCAATCAACAATGGACATTGGTGGTGTACTTCTGACTGCCGCAGGTCTGTCATACATAGGCTTTGGTCCACCAGCTGGAGTAGCTGAGTGGGGGCTTATGATATCGGCAGGACAGGAGTATCTCCTCAGTCAGCCTTGGATGTCACTATATCCCGGTTTAGCAATTCTGGTGACTGCTCTTGCATTCAACCTTGTCGGAGATGGGATACGAGATATCATGGATCCGAAGTTGAGGAGGCGATAACGCATGGTATCATCATTCGATGAAAATCAAGAGCCTGACCTCGTACTTGAGGTAAAGGATTTGGTGACAAATTTCTACACCTACGAGGGTACAGTTCTTGCCTTAGACCGTGTGAACCTCTTCCTTCGAAGAGGTGACACAATGGGTGTTGTCGGTGAAACTGGCTGCGGTAAATCTGTAACCGCAAAGTCCATCCTACGCCTTGTGGAGTCTCCTGGACGGATTGAGTCTGGACAGATTCTCTTTCATGAGCTTGATCCCGAGACCCATGAGGTGGAGACCACAGATATTATGGACCTTACTCAGAAGGACATGCTGGATGTTCGTGGTAAGAAGATTGCCATTGTGTTCCAAGATCCAGCAACATTCCCCAACCCGGTCTTCCGAGTGGGTACTCAAATTGCTGAGGTCATCACACTGCATCAAGACCTCAGCGCAGAGGCCTTGGAGATGCGGATTGAGAATGAGGAGCACCAACTCAGGCATAGCAGCCTCTCCCCTGAACGTAGGGAGTTGATAACCCGTAAGGTTGAGTTCCTTAAGGGACTGAGAGATAAACCTCCAAAACCACCTAAGCATTTCAAGCAAGCAGTGGCACTAAGACGTGCTATTCGGATGCTTGAGATGGTAAAGATGCCATCTCCGCATAGGATTGCACAGCAATACCCCCATGAGCTTTCTGGAGGCATGCGCCAACGTGCGCTCATTGCCATGGCTCTTTCATGCAATCCAAGCATTCTGATTTGCGATGAGGCAACAACTGCTCTTGACGTTACAGTTCAAGCACAGGTGCTTAATCTCCTTAATGATTTGAAGAAGGAAATTGGAACGTCGATCATGATTATTACGCATGATCTTGGTGTGGTTGCTGAGACCTGCAATTGGGTAAACGTGATGTATGCGGGTACTACAGTTGAATCAGCTGCAACAGATTCACTGTTTGCAAATCCAATCCATCCATACACTGCTGGTCTGCTAACAGCTATCCCTAAGTTGCATGAGAATAAGGAACGACTTGACCAGATTCTTGGCTCAGTGCCGAACTTAATTACTCCACCATCTGGATGTCGTTTCCATCCAAGATGTGACTTTGCTACATCTATCTGCAAAGAGCAGAGACCGGAACTCGAACAACTGAAACCGGGACACTGGGTGGCTTGTCACCATCCACAGGGAGTGTGATGTAAAATGAGTACTGATATTCCAGAAAATGTTCTCCTTAGGACGGAGAAACTAAAGAAATATTTCCCACTCACTGGTGGTGTCTTTCGTAAGATTATTGGTAAAGTTCACGCTGTTGACGGTGTGAGCTTAGATATTCTTCGAGGTGAGACCCTTGGAGTTGTCGGTGAGTCTGGTTGCGGGAAGACTACTCTTGGTCGAACTGTATTGAAACTGCTTCAACCAACTGGAGGTAAAATCTACTTCGAAGGACGAGATATCACCAGATTGAGCCGCAAGGAGATGCGTCCTATTCGTCGGTCTATGCAGATTGTCTTTCAGGATCCAATGGCATCACTTGACCCCCGAGTCATCATCAAGAAGACAGTTGGTGAACCACTCCTCGTGAATGGTGTTGCAAAAGGTCCGAAGATGAGAGCTATGGTTCTCGAACTCCTTCAGAAAGTCGGCTTGACCCAAGAACACCTCAATCGATTCCCGCATGAATTTAGCGGTGGTCAGAGACAGAGGATTTGTATTGCTAGAGCACTAGCACTTAATCCAAAGTTTGTCGTGATGGACGAACCGACCTCAAGCACGGATGTTTCTGTGCAGGCTCAGACCCTCAACCTGATGAAGGACCTTCAGGATGAGTTTGGCCTGACTTACATGTTCATCTCACACAACCTCAGTGTTGTAAAACACATGAGTGATAGGATTGCTGTAATGTACCTTGGTCAGGTGGTTGAATTAACCCCTGCTGACATCTTCCGCAAGTCCTACCATCCATACACCTTCGCTCTCGTTTCTGCTGTACCAGTACCGAATCCTGAATTTGCAGGCCGTGCCCAGATTCTAAAGGGTGAAGTGCCTAGTCCTATCAATCCTCCAACAGGATGCCGATTCCATCCGCGATGCATCTTTGCACAGAATATCTGTAAGCGAAAGGAGCCACACTTGAAGGACATGGGTGATGGACACCTTGTATCCTGTCACTTTGCTGGTGAACTCGACTTTGGTAGAAGTGCCCAGATGGACTATGCTCATGCTGTTGAAGACGGAACAGGGTCTTAGGTAATTGGAGTGTACTATAGGGAGTAAGTATTGAAATGTCTGAGGGTGACGATTTAGATATCGATTGGACAGACTATGCCTACCTGGAAGAAGGTAAGGATCGTCCGGTTCATCTAGATATGACTGATTATGCCGCTCTGTTCATAGCCTCCCTTCAGACAATCTTTCTACCCCTAGTGGTACTCGGAGTTTTCCTATTCATCTTGTCAATATTCTTTACAATATTCTTCTAGAGAGGAATACTCATGAAGAAGATGTATCAGTCAATCTTTGAGATTCTGGCTCTGTCCTCACTAGTCACTGTGGTAGATATTGTCATTGCAGCAGCTCTGGTTCTTACTGTCCCAAGTCTACCCTTCTTCGAAGTTATTTCGAATCTATTAATTCTAGAATTTGGTCTTATGTTGATCATAGGTGCTTGTTTGATGTCTCGCCAACCAATCGAAGAAGAAAAACGATACGATGAAGATGGCGAGCTTATTTCGTCTTGGCGTATGGCTATGGTAGGCAGAATGATATTAGGCGCATCTGTCTTCGTGTTAGTTCTGGCTGTTCTTTTCGCACTAATATAGTGCGTCTAAATCCTCATCCTCTTCAGCTCTTGGAATACTATCACCTTTCACTGTTCTGATGAGTTTGATCAGTAATTTTGGAACGACGTAGACGAAAATTGGGATTATTACAGTCATGTAAATCAATGCAAGTGGAAACGAAATCTCAGACAGAATAATTGCTGGTTGCCATATCACGTATGTTGTGAAACCAGCAACAAAAGTTGCCATTGCTGTTGGGACAAGATCTCCCCAAGGTGAGATTGCTAAAAAGCCAAATCCCACAATCATTGTTAGTATGACCCATTTCAAAACTGTATTATTTGCCACTTTGACATATGGATAATCATTCTTAGTGAGTTTAGTAAATCTTTCTGCTTCAACCGCAAGCAGGAGGTCTTCTGAGACTCTCGGGTCACCTGGTCCAAGAATAATGAGGATTCCAACAGCGATGACTACTACAGCTACACCGAATGTCCTCAGTGCTGAGATGAATATCATTCCAATCATCATTGAAGCTAGACCCATAGCGAGTCCAATCCAGATTGCTGCTATGAGTGTATTATTCATCAGATGGGATTGGAATGCAGTACCCGCACGACCATGTGATTTCAGAGTCATATTATCATAGACCCATTCTTGTGAAAAGCAACTGGCGTACTCTGAATCTCCACTCAGGTCGATATCTTGCACATCAAAGGTCTCTTCAAGTCTTGTCATGATTTCCCGATATCTAGGAATCCTTCTTGACCTCCAGATTCCTACAGCAATAACCAATATTCCAATGACAAGGAAGGAAATCTGAAGTTCCATATAACACAACTACTATGAAGATTTAACAAGCTGCGAACTTCGAATGGTCTATTTATACGATGTGGCATCGCGGTCGAGTAGACGCTCAAGAGACCTCAACCATACATGGTAAACTAAGTCATTGCTTGGTGAATCGTCGTCCTGCTCCTGCAATTGCTTGCCAAATACTAACTGAGCTCTTCCATTCATCTGCAGATTGCGGCCAGAACCAACTTTGAGTTTAACATGCTCTCCTGGACACTCAACCTCCATTCCATGAACACTGATGACCTTGGGACTCTCTGAGTATCTGTAGTCAAAATCCGGATATGGTACAGGATATAGGGATGTCTTAGCTGACTGCCTTACAATTGATATTCTGAGGTGCTCACACTCATAGTTGGGGACTAGATGCCTCTTACCAATCCACTTTGGAACAATAATCGGTACAGAGTGTGCATCAGGATCGACGATGCGACTATCAACAAGCCCACAGAAGTTGCCACCAGTTCCTCGAATAACGATCTGCGACTGAGTCACCTTGATGTCTATGTCATTGTGTAGATGTCTAACCACTCCTGTAGGGTTCTTCGGGCTTTTTGCATCCGAATCCCAGTAGAACCATGGTATTGTTGCCATTGGAAGCATCTTATCTGGATGGTCTGTTTTTCTTTTCATTAATTCCCATAGTGCATCATTCTCAACAAATAAGGAGATTGAGATTGACTGAATTCTGCGCAGGGTCTCTTCGATGAATGTGTCTGGGACACTCGATATGATTTCATCTAATTGTTTGAAGGTCAGATGAATATCGTTACTGGACTCCAGAGCCTTTACCTGACCAACACTAAGATTGACCTTTAGGTCATACTCTTTCTCGAAGTCCTGAATCATTTCAGTACTAAATTGATACCTAGTCTGCATTGTCTATTTCTTTCCCGTTATCCTACCTTGAAAACCTTTGCGAGCAATCTTCAAATGTTGGTTAGTTGCATTGGTGAGATGAGCGAGTTGTCAGATATTCACTTACGACCAATAGAGCCGCTGGATTTTGTAACTTGGACAAAGATATTCAATTCAAAATCCACTCTAGTCCCATTCAGACAAAAGATAACTCCACGTATTCTACAAAAAACCTGTGAGCGAGGTGCTCTCAGTCTAGATACTATGCTTCTTGCCGAGGATGCTGATAGACCCATCGCCGTTGCCCGGCTTACCTCTATAGGAAAAGGTCATTCTGCAATCCTTTGTGACATAACTGTGAAACGAACTGACAAGGAACACGAGTTCATAGAAGGAGTCTTGGATTATGCACGTTCCATGAAGGTGAGTCGAGTCGTATCCTGGGTATCTGCTGATTCACCCCTTCTTTCAGATCTTCTAGGCGATTTCACTTTTGAACCAATGTCAGTACATTTTATCATGGAAGATGTCATGCTAATCAAACCAGAGTCAACAGATGTTGAGTATCAATCATCATTGGGAGACTCCCACACCGACTTCTTCATCCCCTCCCATCCCAATAGAGTAAACGGGATGTCATTGAATGAATTGACTGAACATATTGGAAACTCATGGCTTCCTCTTTATAAAACAGATGAACCAATAATCCGAATATATGCATCCTTGAAACAGCCCCATCAAGGCTGGCTCGATTTGGGTAGGGGTCCAGTACAATTCTCTGACTCATTGAGTGATGTAATTCAAGAAGGACTCTTTCGAATGTATGACTCAGGTATTCGCAATGTAACAACTGAGGTTGCCGCTGGTACAGATTACAAGCGTGGGTTACTTGATATTGGATTTGGTGTCAAGACCTCGCTTTTTGAGCTATGTCTCGATCTTGTGTACTAAAACGTACATTGGTGTTACCCACAAGTGAGTAAAGGTGTTCCGAAATATCTGCGGAGACTTTGTAGGAAAGACGTATATACCCGGGAACCGAGACTGAAGATGTTGAGTGTTTGCCGGGAGGATGAAAAGTCAGGACGTCAGGATGAATGTCAAAATTCAAGATTCAAGAGTGCACAAGGGAGTGTACCAGAAATGCACTCACGCCCTCTCAAATCGCCCTTGACTGTTAGACTTTGGAAACACTTTCTAACGTGGGCGCTGATCAAGCGCTCACTCCCTATTCTTCTTGAGGTTACCAACCGTCTCTAAACCGTTCTACATCAGGTG
>JAEOST010000400.1 GCA_016840245.1 Candidatus Thorarchaeota archaeon | reverse complement strand
ATACATGGAGCGACTTGAACGTGAGGTCGAGAATAATGATATTCCTGGGGTCGACGCTCGATTGATGCTTCTGAAGTCAGAATTGAGAATGAAACAGGGACGCCACGAAGAGGGTGAGGAACTTCTTGAGCAAGTCATCATCTTTACTGATGGGAAGACAATGAGATTTGTTCACAAGAAAGCTGTTGAAAAGAAGGAAACGTGGGTGGCAGAGGGAATTTTGCCAGTCGCTACTCCTCAATCGCCACGAGAGTAATAGGTGCTTATCTTTGTGATTATACACGAAATTGAGAAGAGATATTAGTTACATTGTGTAATTTGTAGGATTGTATCTCTCTGAGGAGCCGGTGGTATAAACATCCTAAGTTTCCACGTATCTAGAATTCAACCTGATGCTAGCTAAGACTTAGCAATGACTTCACTATTCCTACCCCATGCAACTCAGTAGAACTTGAGGGGTTGAGACTATAGTGGGTGAAGTCAATAGACGAGTTCTCGGATTAGCGATGGCCGTGGCAATTATTTTCATGATAGGTTCTCCAGTATTATCTGTAGACGCTGTTGATGTACCTACTGACCTCAATGTCGGACCCTATGTTGACAAGGTCGTTTATCAAATGGTAGATGATGGTATTCTCGCCTTACTATCAGGAGATCTAGACCTCATTCTTGGGTTTATGGGTGCAAGAACTGCCACCTTCTTGGCTCAAGACCCTGGTATCGGCATCAATATCCAGGAGCGGATGGGTTATGGGTATATCAAGATCAACTGTGACAAGTATCCTCTCAATATCAGTGCATTCAGAAGGGCATTTGCTCTTGCCTTTGATAAAACCCGTGTGAGAAGTGACATGTGGGGGGGATTCGCGCAGGAACATGATTCAGTGCTCCCTTATCCAATGAGTTGGTGTATTGAGGATGAGCTACCCTATCACTACTACACGGCAATGGCACCTGAGGGCAATCAGCTCCTCAATGATGCGAATTTCACCATTAATCCCCACACAGGGTTCAGACATGCACCAGATGGATCGGCGTTTAGAGTTGCCTTCGAATACTTTGACTATGTGGACCTACATGTTGGCATATCTCAGGTTGCAATGGATGCCTTCTCTGCGCTCCATATCGATGCTGAACTTCGACCTGTATGGTTCGGTGATGCCATGGCACGGTTGGATAATCATGATGATTATGACATGATTATGGCTGCGTACGCCTTTGTCTTCGATGAGGCTGACTGGCTTGTGTATGAATTCGGGTCTGAATACGCAGATGTTCCCTTCAAGAATCCGACAAATTTCAGGAACGAAACATTCGACTCATGGTGTGATCAGTTACTGCACAGTACTAGCTACGAGAAAGTCAAGGAAGCGGCTACAGCCATGCAATTGATTCTGCACGAGAACGTTCCTATGATTATAACCTATAATAACGTCATTGCGCAGGCTTATCGGACTGATACGTTCACTGGTCATATAGCAGATGCAGCTCGATATATTGCGAGTCAGTGGACATTAAGGAAGATTCACAAGATTGACGGAACACGAGGTGGAACAGTCAGGATACAAAACGAAGCTCCTGAAACCTTCAATCCCTTCTACCTAAGAACAATTTACTCGTCCGAGGTTCTACTTAACCTGTGGCCATCGCTTTTCGCTCGAGATCCAAACATGGAACCCTGGCCCTATCTTGCTGAAAGCCTCCTAATAGAAACTCATTCGGATAACACAGCAATCACCAATGGTCATACTCGATTTACAATGGACATCATTCAGAATGCTACTTGGAGTGATGGAACGAAGCTGACCGCAGAAGATGTTGCAAACACCTTCACGTACTTACTAGAGAGTGCGAGATATGGTAACATGAGATCCGTGGAACTTAGGGACCTTCAAGCTGCGTATGCGTTAACACCTACTAGAGTGGTTTTGGAGTTCAATACAGAGTCTTATTGGCACTTCTCCCGCTTTGCTTATGAGAAAATCGTGCCCAAACACATCTTCAATGAAGTTGATGGAATTAGATTTGAAGATTGGAGGACATGGAATCCTGT
>JAEOST010000399.1 GCA_016840245.1 Candidatus Thorarchaeota archaeon | reverse complement strand
CACTATTGATGCTATTCCTGTTAGCATCAGATACTTTCCAACACTTGTATCCGGATGAACGACTTCAACAGATTCAGCATTAGACCTGATGATAGGCGCATCAGACACTTTCACATCTGATCTGAAGAATCTAGTTTCATCTTCAGATATCTTTCCAACTAAGGTGCCTTCAGACACCAGCTCTTTGACTCTCATTAAGACTGCTTCTTCTTCCATCTCTAGGTGTGAAGCAATCATTGCGATAGAACTCATCTTGTAGCGCTCTATGCTATCTACGATAGGATCGTCAACTTCGACTTTTTGACTGGCAGCAGTTTCTGTAATCATATCATATCCCTTCAGATATTCGGATTCAACTATTATAATGAACGTCAACAACGCAATATAATGGTCAGCCACAACAGAGGGTCACCAATCGGGGTCACAGAAAGAGTTCACAAATTGTTACTCCATTTAGGTATCCTTATTTATCGAACAGAAACAATGCTACTCAGAGGTATCCATTGTTGCAGACAATTGATACATATCACTTAGGCAGGAATCAAACATGGCAAAGATTGAGTGGACTGACAGCCTATCAGTAGGCATTGATCTGATTGATGAACAACACAAAGAACTTCTTGACAAACTCAACGCAATAAATGAGGCTGTTGAAAAGCACCAAGGGATTGACAAGATTCTAAGTACGCTCACATTCTTGTATGATTATACTAATGTTCACTTCTCAACTGAGGAGAAGTACATGAAGGAATATGATTATCCTGGTAAGAAACTCCACATGGAACAACACGTCGAGTTCTTCGAGATGATTGAAACTATGAGAAAGGATTTCGAAGAAGACGGTGCAACAAGAGCACTTGGAGAGTCTATTAACACGTTTCTGGGTAATTGGCTAATCACCCATATTAAAGGAATTGACTGCAAGTTCGGCGATTTTCTACGAGAAACTGGTCATGAAGATATCAGCTGATATTGAATGATACAGCTAACCATACGAGTAGTCTGGCATTCCTCCTTTCTTCCTGAATGCGATAATAGCCATTATTGCTACAGCACCTGCAACAGCTATTGCCACTACTGTGAGAATTAACGGATCCATACCCTCAACGGTTGTGCCGTTGTTTGTTGTTGTACCTGTCTGTTCAGTAACTAGAACTACTACCATATCCTGCGCTGAATTTCCACTTGTATCAAAAACTGAAAGAACATAGATTCTAAGACCGGGTTCAAGACCATCAATATTTACTTGGATCCTATCAGGATTGGATGTCCAGGTCCCTGATACGTACAAAGTATCATTGATATGAATTTCATACCTGTCAGGATTATATTCAATAACATCCCAGACGATACTGTTGCCAGTTTGTCCTTCTACGATTGTTACATCATCTGGATGTGAAAGAGTTGGTGCTGTTGTATCAACTATTCTGATCCAAACCCAATCACTATCAGAATTTCCACATGTGTCATTGACCATTAGAGAAATGTTGTGAAGACCAAGAACGAAAGCATCGAGATTTATTGATATGTCCGTTCCATCCCAATTCCCCGATTCGTAATCAGTTCCGTTATGTAGGACTGTGTATTTGGCTGGATGTTCATCAAATACTGTATAGTTCAACCAATTACCTGTACTACCTGATTCAATTACGACATCTGGAAGACTATCAAGGGAAGGTGCGATAGAATCTGCTTTTCTAGGATATCTGTCAACTGATCCAGCTGAGCCAGGAACTGGATAGGGTCCTGTAAAACTATAGTCGCCCCATATGTTCCCGGTATCTACTCCATTATCCCAAGTGTTACTTATACCATCGTCAACCCCATTGTTACCCAGATTCCATCCAAGTAGATTATCATATAGCATGTTGTTTCTAGATGTAAAACTGAGAGCAAGACCCTCTTCAGACATCTTAATGAATGTATTAGAAATAATTGTGCTATCATTCACATTAGTAAGGTACAAACCCTTCCCACTACCGTTAGATACATTATTTGAATCAAAGATGATATCATGGGAGCTAGTAATCCGAATTGTATTGTTAGCACTGTTATACTTGAAAGTAGAGTAGTGAGAACTAGAACAATATATGGAATAGGAGCCACT
>JAEOST010000398.1 GCA_016840245.1 Candidatus Thorarchaeota archaeon | reverse complement strand
CCTACTGTGACAGGCTTGGCGATAACTTCAAACTTCTTGTGGATAATTTGCTCAGCCAAGCTTGGAAGACTTGATACATCTGAGGAATAGGTCAAGCAGGACTCACTACGCACTGAAACATTGTCTGCTCCAACAATATCCTCGACCTCTTGAAATCCATCTTCAGGACGGAAAGTAGTCACGACTTTCCCTCCTTCAGAGAGTTAGCTACAAGCTCGGAGATATCCAAAATTCCAACTGAGTATTGCATCATCTCACTCGCTAGAGTGAAGGCAAGTTTACACCGTGGGCACTCTGAAACTAGCATACTAGCTGGAGTGACAGATACATCTCTCAGACGTTTCTCTGCAATTTGAGATGCCATCAAGGGATCGACTACATTGAGGAGTGCATGATTTCCACAGCACTTAGTATCTTTCTCTGAAGCAACCATCTCAACCTTGTATACTCCAGGAATTCTCTCAATGATATCCCGTGGCTCTCTTATCACGTCTAGTTGACGTGCTGATACACATGGATCATGAAATGTGACAGTAATCATTGGCTGCTCTTCGAAGTTCAATCTCTCTTCGTCAATGAGCCTTTGTATGAATTGTGATGTTGTGAGAAGTCCGAATTCTTCAGCTACTGAGATTCCAAGGATTTCTTTGTAAACATTTTTCCAAATATGAATGCACGTTGGACAGCTGAATACTATGGTCTTAACACCAAGGTCTCTCATTTGGTCAATGTTCTTCTGTGCTAGTTGTGGTGCGTTCTCAAAATCACCCGACCATATCAGCGGAGCACCACAACATGTTTCATCAGTACCCAACAAAGTGAAGTCCACTTTAGCATGCTGCATTATTTTTATCATGGATTGTGGAATCCCTTGCAATTGGTGTTTCAGTGATGCATTACATCCAACAAAGTATACCACACTCTCTGTGGCTTGGATATGTGGCTCCACTTGGTCTTCAATATCTTCTGCCCACATCATCCGGTAACCTGATCCCATTGCAAATGGATCTCCACGTTTGATCATTGATTCTCTTACAGAAGATACTGATGCTGGAACTAATCCCGATTTCCAAGCTTCAGCTCTTGCTAACTCCCAGAATCTGTCAAGGTGGATACTAGTTGGACAGACAGTGCTGCAGTGTTCACACAAACTACAAAGGAAAATCTTTCTAGCAAAGTCAAAATCAAAATCTGCTTTTCCTTCAAAAATTGATTTCATAACATTTAGTTTACCACGAGGACCGTACTGCTCCCATTTCATCTCTCTAAACACTGGGCATACCATGGTGCAGTTCCCACAAGAAGCACAAACATATGGTTCTCTCTTCTGTTTGTCACTTGCGAGTTCTTCGAATCCAGTCATCAGGTTGGTCCCCTAGATGGACGTATATGAAAATTGCTAAGTGACTAAATAGTCCTTGGTTCTACCATTGTTAGTTAGCAGTTATCCAAGGACCACTTTCATTCTATGCGAAGTCTTCTATCATTTCATTGGCACAAGCTATTCCGGATTTGGATGCTGCTTCCATTGAAGCGTAATATATTCCGCAGTTGGCAAAGGAACCTGCAACATAAAGGCCTTCAACTCCAGTTCTGTTTGTCTTTAACCTATCAGTCATGATTCCTGGGGGCTGTGAAAGCACGGATCTCCAAATCTTCCAGCTCTTCTGCCATGTCACCTTGTCCTCAACACCTGGGATGAGTTCCTTGAGTTCATCAAGCAGAACTCCAGTGGCTTCTTCATCACTCATCTTGAGGAGTTCTTCATCTATGCTAGTTACAGTGAGAAGTGACTCTCCTATTGGTGCAAGGACTCCTGAAACTCGTTTCGCCTCAGCAACAATATTGATCTTCTTACCTGGTACGAATCCTCCTACGTTGAAGTCAAGAACTCTTGATGAGAGTCCGAAATATGCGACCACTGAGGGCTTGTAAGAGAACTTACTTACAGCACCAGTAAAGTCACCTGAGAGCTTGTTCATGTTAACTAGATTTGGAAGGAGATCAATTGGTGTGGTGACAACTGCAGCATCAGTTTCAACAGTGACATCCTTACCATCCTGTTCGTACTCTACACCTTGAACTTTGTCATCCTCAATGATTATCTGTTTGACAGTACAGTTAACTTTAGGCTCAACTGCAAAGTTTCGAGCCTGAAGCATCAGAGTATATGGTACACTGCCTAATCCTCCTCTCTCTGGGTACATAGCCTTGAAGCCGTCTTCGTATGCAAATCGTAATTTCTCTGAATAGAGATACTGACCTGCTGAGACTTCCTCCGGTTTCATGAAGGTTGAAGTTCGAATGAGTGGATCATAGAAATCTCTGAATATCTCCTCAGACATCTTATCCTCTGCATATTCTGCGAATGTCATATTGTCATATTCTAGGAATTCTTCATCCGGTCGATTCATGTTCTCTCGAACAATAAGTCCAAGCTTGGCTCTATCAGCAACAGGCAATAGTCCGAACTTTGTCAAATCAGCTATTGACTGACGCATAACATATCTGTCGCCACCTTTCAGCCAGACTGCACCTTCACCTACGGTTGTCATTCTGATTCCACTTCTCTCAAGAATTGGGATCAGTGATTTGAAACCACCAACAAAGAAGTGGAGTCCTTGGTCAAAGACATATCCTGACTCTGTGTAAGAGCGAGCTCGGCCGCCCACAGTCTTCTCTTTCTCAAGGATGGTACATCTAGCTTTTAACCCCTTGAGTTCTAGGGCACAGCTGAAACCAGCTATTCCTGCACCTACAATTACTACTCGTGTTCCGCGTTTCTTTTCACTCATACTTCTATTCCTCCACTATTGATGATCTCGATAGATCGAGGATAAGTTCGTCCAATTGGATGACCTCAAGTCCTGCATCACGTGCATTATAGCTCAAATTCTTGAAACATGATATGCAAGTGGTTATAATCCCGTCGGCACCCGTTTCAACTGCTTCTTGGACACGTTTCTTGCCCACTGACTCTGAGAGATCGGGGTCCAATACGGTGAGAAATCCCCCACAACAACTAGAGTTTTCCCTGTTATTTGGCATCTCAACAAATTCAAGTCCAGGAATTGCTTGAATAATCTCTCGAGGTGGTTCATAGATTCCCAGAGCTCTTCCAAGGTGACAACTATCATGGAATGTGAATTTGCCTTCATAACCCTGAAACGTGAGTACTCCATTTCTCACCATGTCAGCTAATACTTCTACGGTGTGATGGATTTGGATATCAAATTCAGGGATGAAGTGCTTGTAATGCTCTGCTAAAGTACCAAAGCATCCCCCGCACCCCGTGACGATCTGGTCAACGCCTGCCTGCTAGAAGAGTGCATAATTCTTGCGAGCGACTTCCTCGAAGCCCTTGTCATCACCTGCCCAATAGTTGAACAGGCCACAGCAGAGTTCACTTGGAATATACCCTGCTTTGATTTTCAATTTATCAAGCATATCAACCATTATCTCTGGTTGGTCTGGATACCAGTAAGAACCCATACAACCAGTGAATATAGCTGTATTGGACTCTGGAGGTAATTCCAGGTCCTCTGCCCAAACTGAACGCTCTTCTGACTCATAGCCTATGAATGGGGTTCCCTCTTGACCAATATAGTCTAAGACCTTGACTAGCGGTTCAGACATCTCCCCACCTGTACCAAGAAGGGTTGCCTTGGCATCATGCCATATACCAGTCACTGGCACACCTGCTGGACAAACTGCTTCACAGCGACGGCAGTCTGCGCAGTACAACCTAGCTAAAAGTTCCTGTGGTGGTTTCCTCATCTTCTCTGCATAAGCACGAAGGGCTCGCAATTTACCACCTGGGCTATCCAACTCCGAGCCGAGTTCCTGATACATTGGACAGAAATCACGGCAATAGTTGCATGAGCCACAGTGGCGCATTATTTTAGGATCTATATCAACTCTCATTGTTTTACCCCCATCATCTTCCTATGAATTTGGATAACCACCTGAATTTGGTTGCCATTCCAAACAGGATATTCATCCTTGCATAGGACGTCATACAGGTTGTCACTCTGTCTGGATTACAAATGTTATCTGGGTCCCATGACTCTTTCACACGAGTCATAGTTACCAGTCTTTCTGGATAGGCCCGTTTCATATAGATGGAATTCTGAAGACCAATTGTATAAGGTCCTCCTCCAAGACTGATCGATTTCTTCATCATCTTGTGTAAAATTCCTTTGCTAGCAATGAATTTCAGATACTTATCGGGATCAAGCATCGCCATGAGTTCAACTCTCATACCTGTTGGGGTGCCCAACATCCCAAACCAGAGTGCTGGAACTTTGTGCGATTTACGTGACTCCTCAAAAGCTTTCAGTAGTGGATATACTTTGTCAAGATCAACAAAGACCTCCTGAAACATCAAGGTTTCGCAGTGTTCCTTTGGCTTAAATTCACAATCGTATCGTAAATCCCACTCCTTCTCTGCATACCATGCGTCCAAAAGTGCACCGCCATTCTCGGAAGCGAGTTTCATCAGCTCATCCAAAGGTGCATCATCTTCTGGATAGGTGACTGAGAGTATAAACTTGCCTTTCTCCAATGGATTACTGTAACGTTGGAACTCTTCATCTGCAATCTTGAGATAGATTGGTTTCTTGTTAAAAGCTGCAACTCCTTGCATGACATAACACAAGTGCTCTAGGTTGAGGAAGCTATAGCTAATAGTTCTGAATTCCTCTACCCTTTTCCTGATTCGAATCTTTGCTTGGACAATAACTCCAAGGATCCCATATGACTCGTTCAAAAGTTCTATGCCATCACCAGTGATTGTGACAAGTTCACCACTTGGTTTCACAACTTCCAATTCTAGTATGTTGTCTTTTAGGCCACCATTTAGTGGAGTACCTATACCCGCCTTTCCGCCACAGGCAATCCAGCCGCCTATGACTGCAGACTTTGCGCTTGAAGGATAGATGCCAAGACTCAATGATTTCTTTGCTAGCTCAGTTTCAAGTCTCTCGAATGGAACTCCCGGTTCAACACGGATGTAGAGTTCTTCTTCATTTATTTCTACAATCTGATCCATTCTCTTGATATCAAGAGAGATTCCTCCCCGTGTTGGACTGGATGATCCCAAGCATGAGGAAGCTCCACCTCTTGGAATGACTGGAATCTTATGCTTTCCAGCAATCTTAATGACTTCTTGAACCTGTTCTGGTGTCTTTGTTCTAACAACGTAATCTGCTAGATATTTTCTCTTCCACCTATAGTGATACTGAGGTAAGGCTGAGGGATCACCACTGTAGACAATCCGTTCGAGCTTCATGTCTGACACACTGCCAGGTCCAACGATAGCGGCTAATTCTGACATCACAGTGTCGTCATATTCAACCTGCGGAGCTGTCTTTTCATCTGTTTCAGTCATTCTATCACATCCCAAAGAACATTCCAAGATACATTCCTGTGAAGCCTAAAATTGTCCATAGCACAACAGCAGGTAGACCTAGGTTGCATGTCTTCCATCCCGCAATATGCGTCAGAAATGCAAGGGTGCCAAGTATCATACTGATTATTCCAAGCCAGATATGCCATGAATGGATAAAGAGACGAATGCTTTCAATTTGGAATAGGTTCGCCGGAGCCATTGCATTCCATGTAGCAGGTCCTTCAAGTAACAGGAATAGTACATTGATAGATGTGAGTATGTATGCTAGACTCAACATTATCCCATGTTCTTTTGTGAACCGCTCTTCATCATAATATTCCAATGAAGTTCCCACATAGGCCAGCACCAGTGCTGGTAATCCCAAATACCACCCGTAGTGCAACTGGGGAATTTCAATTGGTTCAACTGGTATATTTCCAACTTGGAGTGATACTGGTATAGGAGTATTCTCAGTATCGTCAACGGTCACAGCAACTACCTGATAGACAAGGAGTGTTCCATGCGGTTGTCCAGGAATCTCACCTTGATACAGATTACCACTGATATTATCCATGGTGACATTTTCTTCCCATGTTGATCCATTGTCAATGCTGTACATCAGGATTACTCTGTCCAAATCAGTTTCTGAGTCAATGGTTGCGTTGATTACCATTGCCTCATTTGCTAATGGAATTTCAGGAGTTGCAGTTAGACTTGTTATTACTGGGAGACCAGCAGGTGCTGTTACGGTAACTGTGATGGAAACACTATTGGCTCGACCATCGTCTTCAGTAGCGTAGAATTTGAGAGTGTATGTATCTGGAATTGCAGGTGCTGTAATAGTATAGTCAATACTCATTGAGTGATCTGCAGTATCTAGATCCGCAGCATCACCGTCATTTACACTTCCCTCATCATCTAGACCTGCATATGTGAATAAGGCATTGTTCTGAACTGCACCTGGGAACTTACAGAGGAATGATACTTCATTTGTGTCACCAGTGACATCAAAGTGGATATCGAACGACTCACCAATCATTACCTCTACCGAGGTGGTTGAAGGAGTTATCGAGATCGACCCTGTAGATGTATGACATGTTGAACACTCAGAGTCATAATCTGAATTACTGGTAACTGCTTGAAATGACAAAGCGAATATTACCAGAACAGACAGGACAAGAAGTGTTACTTTGAATTTCTTTCTCACCAGTGTCACCCTAGTTGTCAAGGTCCTGAAGAGGTACCTACAAGTTATGAGGCCCACCATGGATGGCCTTTAAGGTTTATGGGGTCGGTTTAGAACCGTTTCGCGCGTTTAGTTTCAGATGGATACCATTGATGTATGAATCCCATTCACAACGAAACCATACTTATTTTTTTGATGATTTTATTATTAGCGACAATATTTATGTTGGAGATGTTTCCCAGCAATTCAAGGAGCGCGTCTAATGACACTTCGAGAAGATGGTGAACCATATTGCTTCCTCTGGGTTGGAGTATTGATCCTTGGATCATACTTCTTCAGTTTCATTTACCTGAGCTATGATATCCCTGGGTATTTTGATAGTATGCTAGTCTTCCTGTTACCCCTAGCAGTATTCCCATTGCTACTTGTCTTCACTTTAATTGGCTTTCTACGACCAACCAAGAGTAAGGCAAAGCCAACTATGCTAGCGCTATCCATAGTCTTAGCATTGTTCTTCTGGATTCTCACCACTACAATGGAAACACTTGCTGTTTTGAATCCGGGTGAAGGAATAGGCATCACACTTTGGGGAGTCGGTGGAGCTATTCTTACAGCGGGTGGATTCTCAATAATGCACTCGCTTGAAGAGAGCACAACTGATGGTATTCTTGATGTGAGCGCCCTTCATTAT
>JAEOST010000397.1 GCA_016840245.1 Candidatus Thorarchaeota archaeon | reverse complement strand
AGTGGGGAGCATGAAGCTCCCGTTTCATAAAAGCCGGGGACGCACAACGCCGGGAGAAGCTGTGTGCGCCCAAGTTGTTCACTGCTGTGCATCATAAGTCAGCTTGTATACTGGAGCCAATACTGAGTCAATACTCAGGGTATGATGTAGAGCAGGTTGGGGTATGGTAAGGGTCAATATTGTCATAGTTACAAAAATCACAACTTCGAATTGTACTTCGGCTCCTGCCGACTTCTCGGAATACATTTATGCTAGCTGTAGGTTACCGCGTCCGTTCAACATTATGTTGAGGGAAAACAAATGGCTACAGATGCAGATAAAAAATCAGACGCATCAGGTAAAGCCGAAGATGGAGCAAAGGTAGCACAAGAACTCGAGTCTTTGAAATGGGTTCGGGAACGCCGCTCTATCAGAGAGTTTACCGGAAATAAGATACCCGATGAACATATCGAATTGATTTTGGAAGCGGCAAGACATGCTCCGAGTCCAGAAAATATGCTGATGATGCGATTCGTGGTTATCCGTGACGATCAGGAAACGAAGGAATTTCTTGCAGATATAGCTCAAGAAATGGCTCAGACAGCTTTTGGTGGGGCACCATTTGAACTGACCAGTGGTCGAAACTGGTTCATTTCTGATCCATATAGGGCGGCAGTATATGCACGCCTCAGAGATGGAGAGTTGTTCAGATACCCGGAGAAGAGTGACACAGTAATCATGGTCTGCGCGAGTGAAGCTTGGCATGATGCAGGATATCTCTATCCGAACTCACTATTCGGTTCAGTTGTCTGTGGTATGGCAATTCAGAATATGTGGCTAGTTGCTACAGAGCTTGGTTATGGTTGTGGATACGAAGCACTCGTATGTTCAGACCCTAGACATGCACAATTGATTCGTGACCGACTTGGAATTCCCCCTATCTGGGAACCCATTACTGCCTTTTGCATTGGTGAGCGTGTCTCTCCAAGGGCACTTGGTCCAAGCAGGGCTCCTCTAGAGGGTCTAATGTACGATGAGCGGTGGGGCAAACCCTACACACGACTAGCTTTCAGGGAGGACAAATGAAATGGATGTCAGTTTTGAAGGCGAAACACTTGAGAACATGAAGGCACTGGCCAAAGAGGCTGGACTCACCCCGGAAGGTTTGATTGAAGTAGTCATGGAACAGTTCGTTGATAACAAGGGTGGAAGAGTCTACACTGGCCGATGGTCTGGTGGAGTAGTTGACGGTGAGAAAGGATTCCGCTATGTACCCCAGTGGCCTTTCAGACCTGGTTTCAAGGAGGCTTCTGGAGATAAGGTCAAGAAATGGAAATCTGGAGAGAAATCCTTCAGACCACATCCAACTGGTGCATGGCCGTTCTATCCACGTCTCAAGGAAGGCGACATTCAGCACGAATATTGGAACACCAAGAAGATGATCCATCAGTCATTCATCAATGACAGAAAGGGCCGAGTCGTTGTTCTCATGGAAGGTGAAAAATACGACACTTTTCTTGACAAAGTCAAAGCCAGAAAGGGCAACTTCTGGGCAGCAAACGTCGATCAAGCCATGCATGAAGCTGTCGATGACTGGATTGCAAAGGAGGAATAGAAAGATGTCACAACTACAAGAATTCTTCAAGTTCCTCATGACTCAAGCAAACTCCAAGGAAGACCTGCAAAAGGCATTAGCTGATTGGGTTGGTCCCTACCATGGAAAGATTCTCCAAGTTCACACTGAAGAAGGAGACCAATACATGGTGGTGCGAAAGGACAAGATCACATTGCATGAAGGTGTCTATCCAAGTCCCGACGTAATCTACAAAGCTAAATCTGAGATTTTGCTGGGAATCTTCACCGGTGAGGTCCCATTCAAAGACACAATGAAGGATGGGAGTCTTCAGGTCATTGGCAATGCGAACGAGAGTGACCCACTTGCCAATCTAATCCTAATGGTCATGATGGGTGCAATGTAGGAGGTCATTAGAGTGGTCAACAAGATTGCAGTCATCGGTTCTGGACTCATGGGTTCAGGTATAGCATATGTTTCTGCGTGGAATGGTATCACCGTTTCGATGGTGGATATCAAGCAGGAATTCATTGATGCTGGAATGGAACGAATCCGAACTGATGTGATGACTGGTATTGACAAGGGAAAAATCTCCATGACTGAGGCTGAGGGTCTAATGAGTAGACTCTCTGCAACAGTTAATGTTGAAGACGCTGTCAAAGATGCTGATATGGTGATTGAAGCTATCTTCGAGAACATGGATGTGAAGAAGGAGGTCTTTGCCAAAGTAGATGCAGCTGCTCCTGAACACTGTATTCTGGCAACGAATACTTCATCACTCAGTATCGATGAACTAGCATCATCGACAAAGAGACCTGACAAATTCATTGGAATGCACTACTTCTCCCCTGTTGCAGCGATGAAGCTCCTAGAGGTCGTCATTGGTGAGAAGACCAGTGAAGACACTATCGCGAAGTCACTCGCACTTGGAGAGAAGCAAGGCAAGATAACTGTCAAGGCCAAGAACAGTCCTGGGTTCATCGTCAATCGAATTCTCATGCCTGTACTAAGGGAGTCCATTCTCCTCTATGAACAAGGTGTGGCAACAAAAGAAGAGATTGACCTTGTCATGACATACAAGGCCAAGTTCATGGTAGGCCCATTCGCTCTTGGTGACTTCGTAGGTCTCGATATCGCCTTTAACGCGATGAGCACTCTCTATAGAGAACTTGGTGACTGTTTCAAACCACCTGAGACTCTCAAAAACCTAGTAGATGCAGGTGCAATTGGAAACAAAGCCAAGAAGGGATTCTATCATTACGGTGCTGAACAACCAGAAACTGAACCACCAAAAGGTGCTGATCCAGACTGGCTGCTTACCAGGATACAGATGCCTGTTCTTCGTGAAGCAATGCTACTCATCGATGATGGCATAGCAGT
>JAEOST010000396.1 GCA_016840245.1 Candidatus Thorarchaeota archaeon | reverse complement strand
TAAACGTGCAGTTCTTCTAGCTGAAAAGGTCCGTGAAGTCTCATTTTCACCAATTCGGTCCTGTAGTTCTTCGTATTCATTCCATACCTCAGCATCCATCTGGGCAAGATACGTACTCTGAACATAATCTTGGTCAAAAGTCGAAGTACCATTATGAAATGAAAAGTACCCCATCGGCCCATAGTGAAATTCACTAGCAAAATGGAAACGACCATCATCAGCTTCACCAGGTCTCAACCAAGTATGCATCAAACCTACGGCGTGTCCAGTTTCATGGAGCTGCACTGTGGAAACACCACCCTTAGGAGTTACCTCATCAGGGCGATAGTATCTCTCCCAAGTCTGCCAGACAACTGTTTGTCCACCACCCCCAAGTCCCGTGAATGTCCTACCTAATGCCCACATCTTCAATTGTTTTTTGATGAATACAACACTAAAGACATTGATGTCATCACTCTCAACATCTACATAGAGGGGTCTCATCTCGTCTTTGATTTGATAGAACATTGCATAACCGTCTGCATTTGTTGTTCCATCGGGGTCAACATAGGAATGATTTTGAAATACACGTTCCCAGTCAGGATAATCAGTGATATCTAGAAACTCAATATTGACAGTCCATGGAATGAAGGGGAACAATTCTTCGAGGTACACTTTCATTCGTTCAGCATCTGCAACCCAACGAAGACTATCAACTGATACACCATCATCAACATCCATGCAGAACACTAGCCCATGAAGAGTTCCCGATTGTACATATTGAGCAGGGTAATGTTGTTCAGGAATCATCACGTAGGCAATTGGATCGTGCATATACTCCACCAGATACTCGTTGAGTGCCTCAACACCTACTGGTGTTTCCAAGTCCAAGGATCCAGCTATATCCTCCAAGTCATTGAAACAGTAGTCGAAGGGATTCGAATCATACCACCAGATTGCTGCCCACCGCATGTACCATTGGTCTGCAGAGGGATCAAGGACATAGATATTCCCCCTTCCACCAAACCCAGGATACTGGAACTTCACATCAGGATTGAGTGCATTATCCCATTCTAGTCGAAACCAGTCTTGTACTTGTTCTGAGTCAGGATCTATAGGATGATAGTCATACCAATGTTCGAAATCATGTCCAGATGTGTCATACTGGCTGTAGTTTAACAAATAGAAAATGTAACCCAAATCAGGAGGTTCAACAGCGGGGTGCTCTATCAACCAATCCTCAACAGCGTATCCATCAATCACCTTACCGTCTCGGGGATAGAACACGCGCTGTGGGTTTTCATAATCATCTCTATGTGCTATCAGCAAATCAGTATCAAGCCAAGTTCCAGTATCAGGTCCACTCTCGGAGTTGTCCTCAATGACTTGACGAAGATCGCTCTCAAAACTAGCGTTAACAAATGAGAATTCATAATTGATAGTGAAACGGATATCAGTCAGGTCAGTTGTGAAATATCGCTCAGTGGGGAGTCCATCCAGTAGAACATCTGTATCAATGATATCTTCATCATAATTCACTATTACAATCTTAATCGTGAATGTCCGCTGTATCTCACCGAGAACGAATTCCGGATATGTATCTAGTAACAGCTCGTTCGGATTACTCGGTTTCTCAGACTCAGACCCTGTATTCCTGATCCCAGTATCGTCCAAGGCAACTGGAATGAGTAAGCTGAACATGAATAGAATGATGAAACTATACGCAGAGAGTTGTAGCTTGCTCATTGATTCCCCATTTGAGAGCGAGATACCATACATACCTGATATTGAGTCATCGGCTTTTAATGAGGTCGTTTCTACGCAATGGGTCGACCTAACACATTGAATTGGTAAAAAGAAGAGGAGGGTTGGGCAGCGATAAACTTGCACCAACCCAGTATGAAGGTTATCTTCGTCTAATCAGATACACTACGAGGAGCACAACAACTCCTATGGTGATATAGAGTGCATTTTCTATTACAAGATCAATGATGTACTCTATTAATGAAGGAGTTGTAGTGGTGGACGTTGTAGGGGCAGTAGTAGTTGACGTTGTAGAGGTAGTAGTTGAAATCGATGTAATTGTAGAAGTAACACTCGTAGTTGTAGACAGCGTAGTGCTACTGGTTGTAGTCTGCGTGGTTACTACATGGTCCACTATGATTCCATCATATGCATATGAACTGTTGTAGAAACCTCCTATGTTTTCACTTGCATCCCTAAACTGTACATACACATATTGTAGTTCTGCTCCGTCCAGAGACCACGGAACATTGTCAACAGCTCCAATGGATTCCCATGTTGCGCTATCGAAATGAGGTTTATTGGAGAGCCTCATTTCAACGGCATCAGGACTAACCGAAATATCAAGTAATACTATGTTTGTATCAGAAGTACTAGATCCCCCGTTTATCGAGATAGTTCCATAAGGCGGTGTTACATCGAGTTTTGGTTTTGCGATGGTTGCGGAGCTGTATCCAGTTCGAGAACCATTTTGAGTTATGGCAACAACGCGGTAGTAATAGGTCTCGTCATTAGTCACACTACCATCTATGTAATAGCCCATTGGTCCTTGAAGTCCTGCGACAAGAAGACTGTAGTCACGATTCGGTTCTAGAGACCTATAGATGTTGATGGAAAGATTAGCTACAACATTGGTCATCGTATATGAAACAGTGACGTTATTGTTTCCAGGCATTACAATGCATATTGGAACATCTCCATGTTCATACACAAGGTTGTAGAACACATCATCTTCATTGTAGCAAGGGTCAAGTCCAACCTGGATTTCCGAATAGTCATTCTCCCCACCATTATCAGTGTCAGAATCAGTAGGGCTTGTACCCTGATCAAGCTCCTGATAATTTGGAAGTCCGTCTTGGTCTGGATCACCCGTCCATCCATCATCACCAATAGAACTCGTTGAATCAAGATCATGCATTATCTCCCAAATATCTGGTAGACCATCAGTGTCTTCATCCCAATCTTCAGACTTTATCACGTGAAAAGCCCCAGTGGCTTCACGGTGAAAATTGCCAGCTATCGATGAATTTCCATTTGCCTTGACATTCACTGTGAAAGTGATACCAGTCTGATTGACAATGTCTAGACCCATACCAGCGGTTCTAGTGAAGATATTACCGTATAGACCATCATCTGCACC
>JAEOST010000395.1 GCA_016840245.1 Candidatus Thorarchaeota archaeon | reverse complement strand
TCGATTGAGGATATAGGCAGGTTTGAACTTTCAATTGATTTGTCATCGTTAGCTTGGTCAGTCAAAGGGTCGGGGTTTGCGGTCCAATTCAGAAATGCTGTCACAGCATAGTGGTCTGAAGCTTCATCCGCAGGTTCTGCATCAGAAAGTGTAGAGTTGACAAGCATATGCTCAAAGTATTGATTGACTATGATGTAGTCAATCCGAATAGCAGTGTCGATATACTGGTGACCCAGTGTATAACCAGGTTCATCAGGATTTAATGTTCTGAATACATCAGTGAAATTGTGCACTTCAGAGGAATACTCTCCATAGGTTTCGTTCTCTGGATAGAGCATCATTGTCATAGGACCATACCCTAGGAATGATGTGCTCTGTGGTGTCATATCGCCAACATCATCTGGAGAGTAAGAATTCTGATCACTTAGATAGAGAATAGGTACTGGTCCTAGGTTATCCATGTAATTGATCAGTCCTTCCATTTCAACCTCGCGACGATTCTGATTAGACTCTCCCCCTAAAGCTTTCAAGTGTACTCCAAAGACATGAACATTGACTCCATTGATATCCACCTCTGCATGGATTGCATCGTGTGTAATGTGATAGAGGGAACCATCATCTAATGGTACTTGATCTACTTGAGTAAAATTCGTGATGGGGAATCGACTGAGGATAGTTTCACCAGTGGTAGGAAATGAGTCCGTATATGCAGTATAGGAATCATATGGGGCTTCATCAGAGAAATACTCATTGAATTCGCTTGTATATGCGTTCAGGTCTTCATTAGCGGAATCGTCAAAATAACCGGTTTCGACAAGAATCAGGATATCAGGATTCTCTCTCTTGACTATATTCTTCCAGTTCGAGTTCAATCCAGATTCCATGATGTTGTATTCCATGATTTTGAAGAGGTCCGCAGTGTAGGTAGTGTCTGCTTCATTGTCAACCATGACTTCAAAGAATTCGACATCATCTTGTTCAGCACTATCTTCGACAAAAAACCGGAGAGTATGACGTCCATCAGGATATTGTGTCGTGTCCCAACTATATTCGTTTGCAGAAGTGACAAGCGATCCATCAATGTAGATGTCAGATTCGAGGGATTCCTCATCAGTGATATTGACTTGGATATCAACAACACCTGAGAGGATTTCATCTTCAGAGGGATTCAGAACGACGAGTTGCGGGCGTAAATCCTGCTCTTCTGGGGGAGGAGTCATGTTCATCATCAACATGATGCCAAAAGTCATAGATATAATCAGGAGCAGAAGTCCAAGAATAATTGCAAGCTGTCTAATTTTCACTGAAACTACCTCTGAGAGAGGGTTAGGAATAAGACCAGCCTTTTAGGATTGTTGCTTCTCACAATCCAAAGGTAGCATGCGTTCCACTACCATTAGTTCCCGTAATACCTACTGTCGTCGTCATCAGCAACAGATTGTGGAGTGCGATCATCAACTTCTGGATCTGATGAAAACTTCATTTTGGTTTCTGGGGAGAACTCCGGAAATTCCATGAGCAATCGGTCTACTGCTTCTTCACCCCTCTCAAAAGCACCTCTGATGGAGAACTCTAGAAATGGGCTGTATAACAATAACGGTAGCATGATTGCAATCATCACAATTCTGAGTGGCCATAGATTGTAGTCAGATGGATCTAAGAAGATCTGATTGAGTTTGGTTATGATTTCAATCGCACCCCATACGTACCCAAAGAAGAAGCTGATCTGACGGATATACTTCTTTCTCACGAAGAGGTTGAATGTATCATCCACCCAGTCATCATATTGTACCGAACCAAGGTGATACTTAGCTACTCCACCCTTTCTGAACGCGAGTACTGCTAATTTTCCTGCTAATTCTTGGTTTTCTTTCTCCATTAACAGGCGTGTTCTATATCTCCTCTTGACAAATCCACCAAGTGTCATAATCGCAAAAGCCAGCATTACAATTGCCCAGACTATGGCAAACAGAACCATAAGTACAGCAACAACGATGAGGCAATATGCTTCTCCATCTCCACCACCACCAGAACAGTTGCAGTCACAATATCCAGAACCACTACCACCCGTGACCTCCGATTGAGCAATTACCGTTCCAGTTTCTTCAGTCTTTACACCAAACTTACCGGATTGTTTACCGGTGATAGTATCAATGTCACTTTTTACAGATGATGCTGAGATCCCGTAAATCAGAACAGAAGACCATGTTTCTTGGTTATCTTCTTGATTAGCGCGCATGCTAGTATAAACCTCCAAACCCGATGACACATTGTCGAGTTATTCGAAATTAAATATTATCTTTTCATTTTTAGAATCCCCAAAGAGATATATCAAGCGAAGCAGACTCTAAAGGCGAGGGTCATTGTTATGAAAGCAAGTAGTTTCTCGCTTTTCGTCTCAATTTTTGTAATTGCTATCCTGACAATTCCGGTTGGTACTATTCCTGCTCTAGGAGCTCCGAGTGAATCAACCTCGGATATTGAGCAGCATGACACGCCATTGGAGAATTCATTCAATCCAACAAGTGAACCATGGCTAACAGGTTGGGAATTTCGAAAATCCCATCAGATTCAAGGCGTAGTTGGGTCTGGGACTAACTATCAAATCGAACTGACTATTCAGTATGGTCCGGGTATTGACTCAGGAGGGACCATGTATTGTTCGGACGGATGTCAGGCAGATTTCGATGATATTCGATTCACAGACGATGATGGTGTAACTCAATTAGACTACTGGATAGAAGAGTACACAGATTCAGAGAATGCAACTTTCTGGGTAGAGGTTCAAGATAATTTGGATTCTGATGTGTCAATCTTCGTGTATTATGGCAATGATGCAGTCGTCACAACTAGTGATGGTCAAGCAACATTCGAATTCTTTGATGATTTTGAAGACGGTTCAATCGACACAGATCTTTGGGATGTCTGGGGGACTTGGACTGAGTCTGGTGGTCTTGCTTCAACTTCATTGACGAGTACTGGAGCCAGCATTAACTTTCCAAGTATGAAGACAGACAATACGTATGAGATGAGAAACCGATCTATTGTTACTCGTTGGCGAGTCAATGAGATGACTATCAATCGTGAGTGGGGAGTAAGTTGTGCTGACACAGTAGGTGATGATCATACTCGAATGGCATACTTCCTTTCCTACAATACTTCAGGCGATGACTATCTTCGTGCATATTTTGATGTTTCACCCGTAGCAGGATACGATCACTACGACCCAATAATCGGAACCTATGTGAAGGACACTTTCATGAGAACCGAATTCATAAGCACTCCAACTAATGCTACAAAGAATGCGTGGCTTCAAAATGGTTCTACATTGTCCACCTACAATGGTGGCAGCTTTGATACGATTCAGCATTACATCTTCCTTGGATGCTATGTTTATGGCTGGTCAGATGTGCTGAATGTTGGTACTATGAATTTGGATTTTGATTACGTCTTCATTCGGAAAGCAGTTGGAGTCGATCCGATTCATGGTAGTTGGGAAACCAGTGCTAAATGGCTTTCTGGATGGGATTACAGGAAATCCCATAATATCACAGGGTCAGTAGGAGCTGGGATGAACTATCAGGTTCAGGTAATAGTGAACTACGGCAGTGGGATAGATTCAGGACAGAATGTATTCTGCAGCTCGAAATGCCAACCAGACTTTGATGATATAAGATTCACAGATGATGATGGTGTCACACTTCTTGATTACTGGAGGGAAACCTATACACCATCAGAGAATGCAACGTTCTGGGTCGAGATTCGGGATATTTTGGACATTGACACAACAATCTTCATGTATTATGGAAATGCAGATGCTACAACCACGAGTAATGGAACTGAAACTTTCATCTTCTTTGATGACTATGAGGATCAAGATCTCGACGAATGGGATACAATAATAGGATCCTGTACAATTACAAGTGCTGAAGCAGCTCGTGGTCAATATTCTGTAACGTTGTATGATTCTCCAGGGCCACAGATGGAAGCGAATATCACTGGATCGAATGATCCGATTACTTACGACTTCATGGTTCACAACTGGGTGAGAGACGATAATCAACTCCGAGGAGGTCATGCACCTCTACTAACTTCAATACAGGAGAACAACAAGTACGTTATGAGAGGGTATGAGAGCAATTTTCAGTATTATGTGCCCAGTGACTATACAACATGGCCTCAAAATTACACTGGTGGATCTGATATCTGGTTTGAGATCAATATAGGCGTGTCTTACACATTGAACAAGTTCTATGCATGGAAAGATGGTCTCTACATGGGTGAGATAGATCTGAATGCAAACAATGGAAATCCAATCCCAGATGACATATTCAGTATCAGGTATTCACAGCAGTCTGGCTACAGGACATGGTATGATGACACCTATGTTAGAAAGTGGATTGTATCAGAACCGGTTCAAGATTCATGGGGAGCTGAAGAACATTCCTGGTTAGCCGGATGGGAGTATAGAAAATCGCATATTGTACATGGTGCATCAGGTGCGGGTACAAATTACCAGATTCAGATAGTAGTAAATTATGGATCAGGAGCTGACAATGAAAATAATGTATTTACTGGTTCAAAGTGTCAAACAGATTTTGACGACATCAGATTTACTGCAGATGACGGATTGACTCAGCTTGACTATTGGAGAGAGTCATACACCGAGTCCATCAATGCAACGTTCTGGATTGAGGTACAAGACAACCTAGATAGTGATACAATCATCTTCATGTACTATGGTAACGATGTTGTATCTACAACCAGCAATGGTAGTGCAACATTCATTTTCTTTGACAATTTCGAGGATGATACATTAGGTGCTAATCCGGATACGACACTTTGGCAAACACCGACAGGAGAATCCGGTTCTACAGATACGGTAGATATTGAACTCGATCCAGTAGATAGTTCAAATCAGGTATTAGGAATTACAGAGTCGGGAGATTCAGTGGCAACCTATGTTTTTACAAACCATTTGAACTATTCTGGCGGCGTAGAAGGTAACGTAGCAGTAGGTTGGAAATGGCGCCGGGATAGAATAGAATTATCATACAATACGTTCTATGGTACAGCCAGCACCAGTGCGGTTTGGAGATCTCCACACCCATCTGCCCACCTGGAATACTCTGATAGCTCAGACGTCTATCACGATGTCAGTCCTAACTATCAGGGATGTGCAGCAGACACATGGTATTCTATTGAGTGGAGATTTGGATCTCAGTTTGTCCTTCACTCATGGGACGATAACAGTGACTATGTCGGAGGATACCACGTATCCTATCCTGGATCAGCAGGATATCTCCGCAACTTCAATGCTCCGAATAGTCATCGTTACAGGTGGAATACTTACTGGACAGATGATGTCTATGTTCGAAAATGGGCAGATATAGAACCATCTCATGGAGCTTGGGGAGGATACAATCAGTGGCATCATGATTGCTCAAATGCTACAGGCTTCACATACAATGACTCTTGGAATATCAATTGGATGACTTGGAACATAGTCAGTGGTGATTTAGTCTCAGACGGTTCAAATCTAACACTTACCAATATCCCAACCGGAACAGACTACCACGGTCCTGTGTATGAATACGAACTTCCTCAAACATTCCGTGTTAATGATATCTTGAATTTCTCAGTATCAGTAGCTGCGGACAATTCTCTAACATCATATACTGGATATCAAGTAGTGATGTTGGGAGATGCAGATAGAAATCCGATTATGTTCGTCAGCTTTGGTGATGGATGGGGTGCGAGCAGTCAAGGGGCCTATGGAGTGAGTTATGTCTATGATAATGGTAGTCGATCTGGTTTTGGATCGGGATATCCAGTGATATGGACATCATTTGATGGCTTAATGGCTATGAGATACAATACCACACAGGGTTTGATGGGATTTGTTGAAGGTTTAGGAGAATCGTTCATTGTAACACTACCTGAAGAGGATAGACTTCGTGAGATTCAGTATGTTGCAATAGCTGGAGCTCGTTATGATTCTGATCCATTATTCCCGATGTTAGTGGATGACATATTCATTGAATTTGAAACACGAATAATAGCACCTCCACCTAAGCTATCACCAACATATACAGCTCCATGGTATCATGATGGAACAAACTTGACAGGCTTTGTGAAAGAAACATCTTGGGCGACTCCGTGGATCGAGGATGAATATTCATGGAATGTAGGTGATGGAGATTGGTTATCATCAGGTAGTTATCTCTACGTTGATAATATCCCAAGTGGTTCAGACTGGCATGGTCCAACCTATACATACGAGTTCCCGGAGGCTTTCTCTGTCAACGAACTTGCTGAGTTTTCTGTGGATATCACTGTGGATAACTCAGACCCAGATTATCTAGCGAATTATTTCATCTACCTAGCAGATGAGAGTGGATTGCCAACATTCATGACTTTGACATGGTGCAATCATGCAGGTCAGAATAGATTTGGATATAGGACACAGTACTATCGTTCTAGCAATGATACGATGACAATGTGGGGAGTTTATCCCAGCATTATTCAGACCTCATTTA
>JAEOST010000394.1 GCA_016840245.1 Candidatus Thorarchaeota archaeon | reverse complement strand
TCTTGCGCACGAAGCTCTAGGGCATCTTGCTGAGGCGGACTTGACTGTTGTCAGTGCTTTCAATGGTAAGGTTGGCGAAGTTGTAGCCTCAGAGGGAGTCGGTATGACAGATGATGGGACACTAGACTCTCATATAGGAACAGCGAAATTTGATGACGAGAGTGTCCCAACAAGTAGAGTGGAAATTATCAAAGACTCTGTGCTCACTGAGCTTCTGATTAACAGAGAGTACGCAGCAAAGTTGGGTCAGCGACTCACAGGAAATGCAAGAGCTGAGAGCTATCTTCACCCACCCATCATTCGAATGAGAAATACATACTTCGAACCTGGTGATTACACAGAAGATGAGATGTTTGAGGGTATCGACTTCGGATATTACTGCGGCGATTTCCGTGGCGGTCAAGCCATGATGAATGCTAGTTTTCAAGTTGGAATTCAAGAGGCCTACGAAATTGTCAATGGAGAATTAGGACAACCCGTCACAGACCTATCAATTTCTGGTATCGCTACAGACTCGCTCTTGAAGATTGAAGGCATTGCGAAAGGCGACTTCCCATGGGATGTAGGACGATGCGGCAAAGGACAAGAGGCCTTTGTAGCATCTGGTGGACCTAATACTCGGTTCTTGAGTGGAGGTATTACTTTTGGAGGAAAGAATTAGGAGGAATATTGATGGCAGATGAAAAACAACTCCTTGAATTGTGCAAATATATCGTTGACTCTGGACAGAAGAAGGGTGCTGATGCCATTGAGGCGTATTCAGTATATCAGTCCGAATTGGAGGCCGAGGTAAGACAGGGTCAGATCAATACTGTAAACAAGAAAATTGGGGACCAGATTGCTATTCGTTTGTATATTGGAAAACGAATGGGATCTGCATTCACAAACCTGGCAACAAAGGAAGATACAGATGAAGCACTTGACTTAGCTATAGCAGCCGCAAAGGTAACGACTGAAGATACTGATTGGGTAAGTCTGCCAACTCCAAGTGAGTATGCAGACATTAAAGGAATATGGGATGATTCAATTCCAAATTGTGATCCTGGTCAAGCTGTCGGTATAATTGGTCAAGTTCTATCTAAACTGACTGCTAGTGAACCTGGCATAATTCCAGCGTTTGGTGTAGGAGGAGCAGACTTCACTATATCCGCCTATGCAAATAGCAATGGTGTCGCTCACTCAGAGAAGGCTTCAATTGGTTATGCTTTTGTTGGATGTGTCGCCCAAACTGAGGATAGCGTCACACCATCCATCACCTCATTTGATATTCAACGAGGTATAGAGCTCGATATCGATGCAATTGTAAATGACAATCTTGAGATAATACGAATCTGTAAGAAAACCGTCAAAGGAAAGACTGGTAAACACACAGTCATCCTCCATCCTCGTGCATATAGTCAATTGATGAACTACACCTTGGTTGAGGCCATCAAGGGTGACAATGTCGCACGGAGTAAATCTGCAATTGCTGATAAGATCGGTGATGCTGTTGCAGATGAACGTGTTACAATCTACGATGATGGTACAGATCCTCGTGGAATGAATACTTCTGTTGCTGATGGTGAGGGAGTTCCTCGTCAACGAACACCAATAATCGAGAAAGGTGTCCTCAGGTCATTTCTTTGGGACACCTATTGGGCAAATAAGATGGGCTTGAAAAGCACTGGAAATGCCAGGCGAAACACCAGACAAGGACTAGTTGAGATATCTCCAAGCACCATTGTTATTGAGCCGGGTACTCGTGACATACAGGATATCATCAAAGAAATTGACCATGGATACTACATCCGCAATGTTCAGGGTGCACATAGCTCGAACCCTGAATCTGGTGACTTCAGTGTTGTTGGAAATCCTGCAATACTCATCGAGAAAGGTGAGATGGTTGGAGCTGTCCACGGTCTGATGTTCTCTGGGAATATGTTTGAGCTTCTGAAGAGTATCAAAGAGATTTCTGGAACGGTCCGAAACCAATTCAGTTACATTGGACCTGATATCGCCTTCAGCAATGTGGATGTAATAGCGAAGGAATAACGGGTCCATTCAATTGGACCCCTTTCCTTTCACACAAAGCATATGAGGTTAGATACCTACGCTGTTTTAGAAATCAATGAGGGATTTGAACTGCGCCGCACGTTGGGGTTAATATTTATCCTCCTTCTTCCAATGTTTCTTCCGATTCTTCCAGTAGGTGGAGACCCTACTTCACCAACTGGCTCTTCAATACTCCATCTAGATTCGCAATTACGATATGAGTTGGAGCAGCTCAATTCTGGTGTATTAGATGATTCGACTTCTTATCTAGATGTGATACTCCATTTTGAAGACGAACTAAGCGCTAGTCAAATAAACGATGTATCGTTGTTGGGTGTTCAGTTCGAACGGATTGATTCCAATGTTGTTCATGTTGGTGGTTTATATCATGCTAGAACAGCAGATATCGATACTTTGGAGCGGCTCAATTCCTTTGGTCTACTAAGTGCTAGCTCAGGACAGAAACGTTTCTTCCCTTCAATCTCCACATCTATCCCCGAAACCGGTGCATCGGACATCTGGGAGAATGTAATCAAAGATGGTGTCACAATTGATGGTTCTGGGACACGAATAGCAGTGATAGACACTGGTGTTGAATGGCAGCATCCAAGTTTTTGGCGCAATAGTTCCGGAGAGGTTGATGTTCTCTACATTGGCGGAGACTACTA
>JAEOST010000393.1 GCA_016840245.1 Candidatus Thorarchaeota archaeon | reverse complement strand
ACTGTGAAGTAGAACTACTCAGTAATAGTTCGGTACGACTTAATCTGTCGCTTCAACTCATTCCAGTCGCCAACGTTCTCAGCGACAACTTTGGTTCGCATGGCCTCCTCAGTTGGACCATCATAGACAATCTTACCCTCTTTAATGACAGCCACTGACTCAGACCAGTTTTCAATAAAGAAGCTGTTGTGGGTAGTGAAGAGGATGGTGATTCCTTCTTGTCGCAACTTCTGAAAGATATCGATCATGGCGTTTATCATCTTGAAGTCCAGACCAGTGAAGGGCTCATCAAGAATGAGAATGCTGGGTCGCATTGCGATGATACCAGCAAGTGCAACTCGTTTGGCCTGTCCATGGCTCATCTGATTGACAGGGCGATTGACATAGCTCGACATGCCTACGCGCTCTAAAGCCCATTCAACTCTCTCAGTGACTTCCCGCTCTGAAAGTCCAAGATTGCGGGGGCCAAACGCAACATCTTCCCAAACAGTTGGTGCAAACAGCTGGTCATCAGGATTTTGGAACAGAAAACCAACATCCTGTCGAATCTCCCATAGAGTATCTCGTGAAACCTTCTTTTCAAATATGAAAATTTCACCTGAGTCTGGTTCCAAAAGACCAAGCAAAAGTTTGAAGAGAGTCGTCTTCCCAGAGCCATTCAGCCCAATGATAGCTTTCAGCTCACCAACATGAAGCTTGAGATTGATATCATCCATTCTAAATTCATCATAGCTGAAAAACACATGATCGACATTTATTGCACAGGTCATAGTTGTATCAACTCCAGTAACAAGGGAGAGAGGAAAAGTATACTCACAATGAGTGATCCGACAATCACAGGGAGAGCAATATCGACTTTTTTGAAGCTGGAACTACTTACAAAGGAACCACGACCAAATCCTCTGAGGGCCATAGCTTCGTACACGGTCACACTGCGTCCAAAAGCACGATCAATAGTAGAACCCACAAGGAATCCAAGAGAACGAAGTTTCTCTAAGCGTTCACCCTTCTCGAATCCACGTAGTGCTTGAGCTTCTTGCATCCGCGATCGTTCTTCTATAAAGAGTGGAATATACCTCAGCATTATCATGAGTGAACCGAGAATAACACTGGGAACTCTAAGCTTCTTCAGTGCTCCGATAAATTCACTCAGGGTCATGTGGGAAAAGGTTCCGAGAAATAGTAGCATAATTGTGAACATACGCAGTGCCAGAAGGATACCAAACCAGAGTCCCTCCCAATATGCATTCGCTGGACCCCAAGGTGTCTGTAAGGTGAACATAACAGAGCTACCATATACAAAAGGTTCGAAAAATATCCAGAAGAGTATTACAATCTCAAATTTGGCAGCAAGAGAAATAACACGACCCCATCTAGTTCGGGCAATAGAACCACCCAACAAGACAAGTAATAGTATCGTGAATACAATAATAGGTTGGCTTTGAATTGATACAAAGATAGCTAGAGTAAAAGTAGAGATGAGCATAGCTCCAGGTGAAAAGACCCTTGAGGGTTTTCGGATTTCAGTAAATGGTAAGAGAAACTTGCTCATTTCTTATATCATCATCCTACTCCTTCTTTGACACTGCCTTGAAAAGTAGGATTCCCAGAACCAGAACAATCACAATACCAATGGCTGATGTAAATGCATCAACTAGCTCACCCTCACCAAGAAATCCCCAGATTCCCGTGAAATCACTTTCGGGTTCACCTACTCCTGAGAACTCAAAGAATGCCCATTCAAACCCATCAGGTAGTCCTGATGCCAGTCCAGTGACTATGAGTAATGCAACAGCAACGATTAAAAACAATGTCACAGGAATCACGAACTTCTTGTAATCAGTGTAACTCATTACTAGGACACCTCCGATATAGAATCTGCTTTTACTGGAAGACCACTATCAACATCTCTACCAGACAGCAGAGAAATAATCTGCGGCTTTGCTTTAATGAAGTACAACAAAATCAAGACGGTAAGAACAGATTCAGCTATCCCAATCAGTACATGAACACCTGTTATGAAGACTAGTCCAATCAAATCGAATCCTGGAACTGTCATTAACTCTAGTCCAAGTACAAATGCGGCGATGACTGTTACAGAGAAAGCTGCAATTCCCGATCCAACCAGTAATGCCTTTCGTTCATTTGCTACTCTCTTGAGTGATTTAAATAGAATTAGGCTAATTGCGTACCCAAGAAGACACGATAAAACGCCCATGTTGAAGAAATTGAGTCCATAAGTTATGAGACCACCATCTGTGTATAGTGCCTGAACGAACAGAACTAGGGCAATGATAATCATCCCACCATACGGACCAATCATAACTGCAAGTAATGTTGAACCAACAAGGTGCCCACTAGCAAAAGGAGTCACAGGGAAATTAATCACCTGCGCTGCAAAGATAACAGCTGCAAGGACTCCCATATATGGGACTAATCGTTCATCCAATCTCTGGTTTATCTTTCTGAATGCTATGACTAGCATTGAACCGCTTATTATCCAGAAGATAATCTGCAACCACAGTGGTACTATTCCATCAGGAACATGCATTGAAGCATCACCAAATCCGCGTAAAGTGATATAGCAACTAAAGCTCCAAGAGCTTATAAAGTGACACGATTATGGAATTCGTGTTACTTTCGAGGTTGAGTGTGTCATGGTACTCAAGAGGTTTGGCGTATCAGTTCCAGAGGAACTTCTCTCTGAGTTTGATAAAATCGTAGAGAAGAGAGGATACATTGGTAGATCAGAAGCAATCAGAGATGCAATGAGACTGTATATCTCTGAGGTCGAGTGGGAATCTGAACAAGAGGGAAAGGCAGCAACACTCACTGTAGTCTACAAACATACACCCACCTTGATGACTGGTCTTGTAAAGGCCCAACATGTCGCTGATGCAGAGGTCATCTCGTCAACACATGTACACCTTACTCACTCACATTGTCTAGAAGTCATGACCATTAGGGGACAACGAAACGCAATCGAGAAATTGGCAGGAAAGGTAGCTGGTATGTCAGGTGTGACGTTCTCACGTCTTTTCGCATTTTCTCTTCCTGATGATGAAATTGATCATCATCATTAGACACTTTACGAATGTGACCTGCTAATAATCCCCTTCTTGAACAGTATAACTACCACCACTATGACAACAGCCACAGATATTCCTACGATGATAGGTATAGGGCAGAGTGCACAGGACTCACATGGAATTGTAATCACATACGAATCAACGACATGACCAGCAGTATCAATATAGATGACCCATCTCTCTAAGTCCTCAACAAGGTGAAAGGTGAAGCGCCAGACAATATCTACATCATGAGGATTTAGATGAGCAGGTAGAAGAACGATTTCCTCACACAGCCCCCAATACTTGTCTTGATCAACAAAGAACTGAACAGTATCATTGGTAACAACAGAGAAGTTACCGATCGATGGAATATCTAACACATGTGTCCATAGCAGAGATTCATTGTCAGATGACAGACCAACAAGTGTCTGGAAGAAACCAGTTTCATTTAGTTGTATGATTGCGATTGTACTCACAGATTGGTTTTGGGAGAAGTCCATTCCAGTTTGACCCAGAGCCTCCCAGAAGAGCGTATCATTCTCACTAAGCAATGAAGTAAGTTCAGAAGCGGTGGTGAATAGCGGTATAGAAGAAACTAGATTGGTAAAATCCTCGGGAACAAGGCGTAGTTCTACAAAGTCGACATAAACAACAGGGTACTCATCTTGTGCCTTTGTACCGGGCAGAACAACAAGTGAAACAGCCAATAGCAGAATAATAACTTTAGTTGGAATCAGTTTCATCTCACAGCTGATCCTCCAAGGATATAGCGAGGGCAACACTACCCCCATTAGTGTATAATGGTCAGAGCCAAAGATTGCTATGGTAGAAGATGCTTTTTACTAGTTTGTTCGTAGATTCAGCGATAGACTTGACGTTAGATGAACAGGAAATCCAAAAGGAAGCAGAGAGAAACAAGCTGATTGGCATCATGTGGGTCGCTCTCACTTACATACTGACTGCTGCTGGAGCTGGTCTGCTTGCTGAGATGGGTTATCTACACCTCAGCACACCAATAGCAATCATAGACGGGATAATCGTAGCTACGGTATATGTAGGATTCAGAGTCATCACTAAACGAAGAGAGGGAAGCTAGTATCTGTTTAGTGTGTCATTTGTTCCATCACTAAGTCAATAGTTGACTGGCTCTCATCGTCAAGTGGCACTAGTTCAATCTCATCACTAGAACAAACACCAAACCCCAACTCACAGGATCGGGCAAGTTGCTCCTGCTCAAAGATACTCCCGTTCATCACCTCAGGAGTAGTCCCATGGTGACGGAGAATGGCAACTCCAACAGCATCGATCGCGACACGGTCAGTACTCAAGAGAACGACATTTGGTGTTACTTCTTCTCCTGAAGCAGGTCCGCCACTCACGAAGGCCTTAATACCATCCATCAAGACGAACAGCGGTTTGTACACTGCGTTGATTTCAGCAATCATAATACGTTGAAACTTAGAAGAGTGGAGTTCCTTCATGTAGTTGTATCCATCATCTGGGTTGAATTTAGCAACCATCCCAACGAAGACCAGATGGTGGAACACATGTTCTGGTCGAGACAATTTTTTTTGTTCAACCTGCTCGTGCTCATCGTGGGCATCATCTCGGTCCTGTGCGATGATCGGTTCATT
>JAEOST010000392.1 GCA_016840245.1 Candidatus Thorarchaeota archaeon | reverse complement strand
GAAAATCGTTAAAAACCGCATCGCAAGACAGGGATAGATGAGAATGCGAGCTAAATACATGGTACAGACAAAGCAACTTGTAGCAGTGGTCATACTCAGCATCCTGACAACTCCTTCCTTGACATATTCACTAACTGTGAACTGGTCTGACTCTCATTCTTCTCAAGCTAGTACAATCTGGGAGGAGATGGACCATGACTACATACGGGATGATGCAATGGCTCTAGACATTGTCTTTCGAAACTCTACACATGGATGGGCACTCAGTCAAAATAAGACTGGTTTTGGAGATGGTATCATCCTTCACTCGAATGACAGTGGGCTGACTTGGCATCTTCAGTATTACAATGAATCTATGCGACTACGTCAAGTAGAAATCATCAATGAGCACATCTGGGTTACTGGGAATGGTGGACTTCTCCACTCAATCAATGATGGTCAATCGTGGGAGTATATCCCGTTAGGTGATGAACTAGGGTTCTATTATGGGATATTCTTCTACAATGAATCACTCGGATGGACTGGTTCAGAGAGGAGTTTCTATAAGACTGAAGATGGAGGGGTTACATGGGAGATGACTATCTCTCATCCGTATGAAGCTCGAGCACGTATGATCTATTTCGCCACACCTCAGAATGGGTGGATTATACACTCATATGGTATCTATCATAGCTCTGACGGTGGTGATACTTGGGAGCTACAGCACAATAAGGGAGGTTGGTCGTTCTCTTTTGTCAGCAATACTGAGGCATGGGCTGTGGGCGACACAATGTTAGCTCATATGACTGACGGAACTACATGGATTGAGCAATCACTTCCAGATGATGTCTATTATAGAGCACCATACCTGACAGGTATTCAATTTCTTAATTCGACCTATGGGTGGATAACTGGATCGAGACCACTGGTGGGGCACACACAGAATGGTGGGACTGACTGGTATGACCAAGGTATGTCCGCTAACGAACGGATTTATGCTATATCCTTTCTCAATGAGTCATTGGGTTGGGCGATTGGACGGGATGGTTGCATTTTCCGAACAGATAGAGGGAATGAACTGGGAATGTACTCATGGGGCACCTCAAGTTCTATTGTCGTCTATGTTGTAGTGACTATCACAATTGCTGCAGTTGGCTCTCTTGGACTGCTACTATTCATGAGGAAACGTAGAAACAACACACATCACTCCAATCAGTCTTCAGCTGACCCAATGTTAGAATGAAGTGGTGCCGAGGATGGGATTCTTAGGCCAGAAAGCGGAAATCGCCTTCTGTGAACCCACGAACTCCTACGAGAACGGATTTCCCAACGGAGTCAGGTGACTCACGAATGATCTTGAGTCCGTTTATCATTGTTTTAAGAAGTTAGAGATCTGAATAACCCGATTCTTTGAGGAATGTACAGAACAAGGATCGAGATACACTACTTCGATATGGTAATTATTTCATTATGCTCTTTTCAGCTCTTCAGGATATTATTGGGGAATTAGCGCACGATAGAGTGTATCATCTCTGGAATTCTGTCCGACCATGGGTGCTTATGCAGTTAAGTGCAATTCAAACCAAGCAGACCAAACCTGAATCCAGTTTCGATATGCAGGAAATATTCAGTCATCTTGTGAGGAAGATTGAGCATTCATCCATGGTTTCTGAACCTTACAATCCTCCCTTTGATGAGATTAGATATGGACTGATGGTTGATTCTCATTCAATAGAAGACTATTCAGGACCAATTCACAGGTGGTACATTTTCGAAAGAACCCCATATAGTGACGATTTGGTTGCTGGATGTCTTGTTATCGATGAGGGGCGAGAAACGAGTACTGCCATCATACCACTTGATGAACAAGCTGAAAGTGCTAAAGAATGCATACCAAGCAGAATTACCCGTCCGATTTTAATTGGTAAGTCATTTGGAATCAATATCCTGTATATCGATACAGAAGGACTGACTTTTTCACCTCCAGAAGATATTGAATATACAAATGTGGAGTGGCAAGCTAGAGGACATCTTCGATATGGTACCCGTCAAATAGGGTCCTTAGCACAATTGAAATGGTTGAGTACAAGTTATTATGCTCAATTTCCAGTACCTGATACAAATAGACTTCCCCGCAGACACCCTGACCTTCCTCAGAGAATGTCCAACTATCTAGAAACTATTGCTACCAAGTTAAGTACCATTCAGCGAATTAGATGCAAGGTTGAGGGCACCTCAGAGAAGGGGATTCTCAAATTTGAAACATCTGATGGAAAATCTATTGGTGAGTTAGGTTATATT
>JAEOST010000391.1 GCA_016840245.1 Candidatus Thorarchaeota archaeon | reverse complement strand
GCTCACATTTGGAAGTAAATCAATTTATGGTTGAACCAGTGACTATCGATAAGGATCAAAGATTACCCTATGCTCTAGAACTTCTAGAGAAGTAGGTTACTGACAGATTGGTAGTGATTAGCGATGGCGATGTTACAGGTATTCTGACCTATGCAGATATTGCAGATCGACTCGGAGTGAGTAAGGTCGTTGCAGTTTCCATTGGGAGACTCCATGTATCGAGTGCTATGAGTGACACTGTAATCTCAGTTTCATCAAATGATGATGTTACAGAGATTGCTCAATTGATGATTGACAGAGGAATGAGCGGATGCCCTGTTCTTGATGATGAAGGAAAACTAGTCGGTGTGATTGGGAAGAAACAACTAATGCGGCTGATGGAGAAGTTCTCAGATGTTCCAGTGAAAGACCTGATGAGTACAGGAGATCTTCTTGTTGTTAACCCTGTAGAACGTCTTGTCAAAGCACGACTGGAGATGTTGGACAAGGGTTATTCCGGTCTTCCAGTAGTTGATGGAAAGAGAGTGCTGGGAATTCTAACAGAGAAGATGGTGGCCATTGCAATGGCTAAATTCAGCTCGGAAGTTCCCGATAAGTACAGAGCAAATCAGATTCGTCAATTGCGAGTTGTAGAGGCTATGCAGCAGCAACCACCTCTTGTACCAGTGGACGCAACCCTTGCGGAGGCTGCCTCATTGATACTAGATTCGGGACTCAATGCACTTCCTGTTGTCGAGGAAGGAAATAGGCTTGTGGGAATCATAAGCGCAACAGACTTCACTCGCTTTGTAGCTAATAAGTTTAAGATTCCTGATAATGGTGAGTAAGAACATACTCGCCATAATGGCGTTGATATGTAATGTCTGTCGATTTGCTACTCAAATACGGCACTGTTATAGAAAATGGAAGAGAGTTTCAAAGGGGAGTTGGAATTAAAACAGGAAAGATTGCTGGTATTTACAAGTTGGGAGAAGAACCTGAGGCAACATCTGTAATCAATTGCAAGGGCAGATACATTCTTCCAGGAGCAATCGATATCCATGTCCATCTTCGAGATCTCAATCAATCCGACAAAGAGGACTACATAACTGGAACAAGAGCTGCAGCGGCTGGTGGTATAACAACCGTTGTGGATATGCCTAACTCCAATCCTCCAGTTCTTGATCGGGAGAGCTTGAATACGAAGATTCAGAGTGCTCGTGCTGGAAGATATGTCAATGTCGGATTTTATGCTGGAATTCCCAAGGAAATATCGGATTTTGATGTGGGGATGGCAAAGGACATCCTTGGACTGAAAATCTATCCCCATTCTCCTCTTGCAGAGGGAACTACATACGATGACAGACGAATAACGGAATGTATGGAATTGGCCTACGAAATGGGATTACCGTTGATGGTTCATCCCGATGCATCCGAACCAGATGCAAAAGCTGATTCGATTGAGAAATTCTTCAAGATTCATAGTTGTCAGAGCGAGTATGATTCAGTTAGGATGCTAATTGATGCATTTCGTAGCCTGGAGAAAGAGGTTCACCTTCACATCTGTCATGTCAGTTGTGCAACGGCAGCTCGTTGGATAACAAAGAATCGAGCAGAGGAAAGACTTACTGCCGAGGTCACTCCACATCACCTTCTTCTTACAGGAGATAACTTCAGCAATGAAGATGGTACTGCAAAGATGCTTCCACCCTTGAGATCACCCTATGACAATGACGCACTCAGGGACTTGTTGACTAAATGTGGAGTTGATATTGTTGCCACTGACCATGCCCCACATACATCAGATGAGAAACTAGCACCATTCCTACAAGCAAGTTCTGGAATCCCCGGTCTTGAAACTATGGTACCTCTTATGCTGACAGAAGTGTTTGAAGGTAGACTTTCATGGGTCGAGTATCTTAGAGTGTGTTCCTCTGGTCCTGCAAGAATCCTTGGACTTACAGGAAAAGGTGTGTTAAGTGAGGGATATGATGCGGACATTGCTATCATGTCAAAAGAGGAATGGACCATCATGGGAAGTGAGTTTCATTCCAAGGCGAAGATAACACCTTTTGAGGGTAGGAAAGTACTCGCGAAACCAGATACCACAATTGTTGGTGGAGAAGTCGTATTTGACAAAGGGAAATTTATTGTTGGAGCGGGCCATATTGGAATGGTTCCTCTCAAGTCCCATATCTAACTCCGAAACACATAACCGTCATTGACACTGAATCATAACAGGTTGATGTCTCTTGTCTAATGTTTATACGGATGATGATGGTGAGTTTCTAGTCAAATTAGCCAGACAAACTGTGGACGCTATTGTTTCCGGAAATGAGAGACCCTCTATACCTGAAGAAGTTCCTCAACACTTGTTAGAAAAATCAGGAGTATTTGTAACTCTCAATACGATGTCAGGTGATAAGGTGAGTCTAAGAGGGTGCATTGGTCGTCCATACCCAACTCAGCCCCTGGTGGAGGCGACAATAGATTCTGCTATCGATGCAGCCATGAATGACCCGCGTTTCAATAGGGTCACTCCTACAGAATTAGAGTCGATTGTGGTTGAGTTGAGTGTTCTTACACCACCAAAGTCGCTAGAGTATTCAAATCCAAAGGAACTCCTTAATCTTGTTGAAGTAGGGCGAGATGGTCTGATTGTTGCCCGTGGAATGTCTAGAGGTCTTCTCTTACCTCAAGTACCTGTAGAATGGGGTTGGGATACAAAGGAATTTGTCGAACATACCTGTAACAAGGCAAGACTTGCCTCTAACGCATGGATGGATAAGGACACAGAGTTTATGACATTCCAGGCGGAGATATTCGGTGAAAAGAGCCCTAAGGGTGAAATCGTTCGCAATCCTGGCCATCCAAGATGTTGAGAAGGAGAATCGTACACAATGAACAAACTACCCCCTGAAGTGATTGAAAGTTTGAAGGCATTCCTGAAAGAGGATGTCAGATCAGGTGATATCACAACAAATGCAATGAAACCTTTGGATACAGAGGCGACTGGAACTATTAATTCCAAGGGGAAATCAATTCTTGCAGGTACTACCGAAGCAGCCGCAATCGCAGAGTTCTCTGGATTGAAGTACGAGTTTCTTGCCTTTGAGGGGAACTGGGTTGATGTCAGAGAACCTGTATTTCGAATGACTGGTTCCGCGAAGACCTTACTTGTAGTAGAAAGATTATGTCTCAACATCATTCAACGCATGAGTGGTATTGCCACCATGACCTATAATATGGTTCAAGCAGCCAGAAAAGAAAATCCCAATGTCAGGGTTGCAGCAACAAGGAAGACCACACCTGGATTCAGATACTTTGAGAAACGAGCGGTCCAAGTTGGTGGAGGAGACTCTCACAGATATGCTCTCGATGATATGGTCTTGATAAAGAATAACCATATTGATGTTGTAGGAGGCGTTGCTGAAGCTGTTCGAATGGCGAAGGATGCGGTGTCATTCTCAAAGAAAGTGTCATGCGAGGCAAGAAACATGGCAGAGGGTATGGATGCTGTAAAGGCAGGAGCAGATATCATTCTTCTTGATAATTTTGAACCTGCTGATATTGAGAAATTTATGTCACTGTTAGAAGAGAAGGACCTGAGAAATCGTGTTCTTCTTGAAACATCAGGGGGAATTGATGAGAGTAATATCGCTGAGTATGCTGCCACTGGTATCGACATCATATCTTCAGGAGCTCTCACTCATTCATACGTAGCTGCGGACTATAATATGACTGTCAAACTCAAGTAAAAGAGTGTGGTGCCCCATCCGGGATTCGAACCCGGGTCATAGACTCGAAAGGCCTAGATGCTGGGCCGGGCTACACTAATGGGGCCTATCACGTCGGTCCAGTCTAGACGGTTATTAAGATTGTGTAGATTGCACAAAAATTCCTGTTCACTGATTTAATGTTTGCATGATCTTCTCTTCATTGTGTAGACGCTGTGATCTCAGAAGATCTTGCATTCCTGAAAGAACTCGATATCTGCTGGGTTCATCTCCTGTTCTGCATGCACCCGGAAATGCTTGAAGTATGAAAGTTCGAAGATCGGTTTCGGTTGGAATACCTGAGATAGAATTATTCCCAGTAACTAGTGTAGGGACCATCATAACGCTATATGCCTCTGCTATGTACTCATGACGTTGAATATCTACTTCATAGAGTTCAGTTTCTATTCCAAAGCCCCTCAACTCTT
>JAEOST010000390.1 GCA_016840245.1 Candidatus Thorarchaeota archaeon | reverse complement strand
GTGAGGAACACACAATGCCCTGGAATCCAGAGGTCCTCTTCTCGAAGGTTGAGAAATTCCTACCCGCCTGCAATTTCCACATAATTGAAGCAGCCGGAGAGGCAATCAGTGGAATGTTCACTGGGAAGATAAAGGGTCTCGCTGAAGGTAAGCATAACAAGAAGAAGGTCGCTGTTCGAATATCGGTCACAGGCCATGTAGACGCAAACGAGTCACGGGTAATTATTGAGGGTCTGGGAGAGGACATTGCAATGATACCCACTACTATCTATGAGATCTCACAGGGCATAGACTCTTGGACATGCATGAATTGTGGGGGTGCCTTTGATCCTGAGCATGTTACACAGCTCAAGACTGGAATCCCAGTTAGATGCAAGTATTGTGAGCATACAATGACCATCGACCTTTACAGAAAATAAGTCCCTATCTACGTTTCCGGCTTTTGGGGCGCCTTGTGCGCTCCCATGCCTTCTTTGCATGACGTGCCCGATGCTCCAGCCTAGTAAGAACCTCAAGATTACCATACCGATTATCTGACTTGATTCTGTTACTGTGGTGCACTACTTCTCCTGGGAGTAGTTTGCGCCTGAGCTTCTTCTCAGCCTTCCAACGATGAACAAGCATACCGGAGTCTTTGAATCTGAGATATCCCTGTGCATCCCTGTAAGTCTTACTTGTCAAACTTATCACTTCGTCAATCGGTCTCGATTATTTTTCTCAACAGGTCTTCTGTTGCGCATTTGGTGAATCATTCTACGTAACCTTCCGTTCCTATTGAGAGACCTCATGTATACATATACGGACAAGCAATCTCATGTATCATCTGTATACTTGCTGCACGTTTGAATGAACTTCATTGTCTTAGACTGATAACCGAAACTAAAATCGTCCCTTTTCATCTGCCGAATGTACAATCGCTGGAACTTTTTCACAAACGCTAAATGTCGTGACGACGATATAATACAACAAGGGCGTCTGTGATGAATCAACGAGCATCAGCAACTGTCATCTTTCTTATTCTAGTGTTCATGTTACCGATGGCAGTTGAAGCAAACTCATTTAATCCTACCAATTCTGTTCCTCTGATTCTAACTGGAACTCAGATGCTGCCCGATCCCGATCTTTCCAACTCCCCAAATATTATTGTCAATGGGACTCATCAGAATAGATTCAGCTGGACACATGTTCCAAATGACCATGTCAATCTCACTTGGGCTCATGAACCAGGACAGGAGTATGGCTGGAAGCCTGCGACAACAACATCCTTTCTATTCTGTAATCAACCACAGGTCTGTGATTTCATTATATTCACTCAGGATTTTGAATGGGTCTATGACGAGATACCATTGGATGTCAATATCACGATTGATTACGCGGTTGACCTGACCGGAATGTTCGCTTCTGAGATTTTTGGTCCTTCGATGTTTAAGATGTATATCTGGTTGATTGATTCATCAGGAAATTGGAATCAGGTATATCTATCATACCCTCCCTATTCAGGAACCGTAACGAGTAGACTTGCCGATTTGAATTGGTTTGATTTGAAAGATGGATGGGAGGGGATGGTCCAAGACGATCAAGGAGTTCAGGAAGACCCTGAAGATACACTTCGATTAGCAATTGGTATATCTCCACTTGATAGGTTTCGTGAAAGCACGTCACCTCATAATCCTTACCAGAATCCGTATCTCAACTATAGTGGAACAGTCACCGCGATGATCACTCACATCGAATTGGTAGCTTTCAGAGATGTTGAGTATCAAATCTCATTTGACCCGATGATATTGCTTGTGATAGGGTTTGTTGGTGTTCTTGTTGTGCTTGCATATATGCTCAAAAGAAGCCGCCAACCAATTGTGGACTACACTACAAGATATGGTGGCCCTTCTCTAGAATGAGCACAAACGAGAGGAGTGTACTTCACAGTCACTAGAACTGTGAGAGTGCTCCCTTCTTTCTTACATATCGCTCAGTTCTCTTGAACAGCACAACACCAAGGATTAGGAATATCACGTCGACGACTATCAGTGCAAAGACTGCATAGACTGCCCCTGAGAAGGCCATTCCGTTCATCAGGAATCCCCTGAATCCTTCAACGCTCCAAGTCAATGGTGAAGCAACTGAAGCATATTGAAGATATATCGGAAGCACTGCAATTGGATAAGACATGGGAGCGATAAGGAACAACGTACTCGAAACCATCTCCAGAATCATCCAGCCCTGTTTCGCTAGGATGACAACACAGACCACAATCAACACGATGCCTTGCATTCCTATGATTGAGAGAGCAATGACTCCGAGTGCAGGTAGAACTCCCCACAAGTTCAGGTTGACTCCAAATAGTACCACTGATGCGCCAAGCTGAAGGACAACTCCCAATCCACCATGCTGGATGTTGTGTATTGTCGATCCCCAGACAAGAGTGTTCTTGTTCATCGGAGTCGTCATGAGTGTTTCAAGTGTTCCTACATTCTGTTCTCTGCGTAATGCTAACCCACTTCCCCAGATGAGGCTGATTGCGAGTCCAGTGTATGCACTGCCAATAGCAATGTAGCTCAGCCAATCACTGGATCCAATCATTCCCTCAAGAGAGGATGATTCCATTCCGCCAGTGACTGAGGTTCCTGCCAGCAGCATTGGAATGAACCATAGGAAAGGCATCACAATGAACCAGAGAATGCTCAATGGGTAACTGAGCTCTACTTGCCACTGCTTGATGGCTAATGCGTTTGCGGCTCGAAGTTCAGCACGCAAGCCCCTTCGATCCCACATCCTCTTGAAGATGGGTGAATCGTATTCCTCTGTCATTCAGAAGCCTCCCATATGACCACGTTTCTTGGTCCATTTCTCCGCATAACTGAATGAAGCGAGACCCAGTGTCCAGAAGAATAGTGCGAGTGCTCCAAGTCCAAGGAGGACTTGTGTGAATGACAGTAGGTCAAACACTCCAGTGATGGCAATCTCCCTTACGGTGATGATGCCTATCGTTGTTGGAATCAGATAAGCAAACCACCTCACATTGCTTGGTAGGGCTGCTATTGGATACTGTACTGGTGAAACCACGTAAGTCGCATTCGATACAAGCTCTGTCAGTACTGATGGATCCTTGAAGACCAGTATCAGTCCCGCAACCATGAAACTGAATCCATAGAGTGCAATCACCATTACAGTCAGTATGATGATCGTTGGCGCAATTGCTGCTAGAGAGTACGACACTCCAAACATGAACATTGACAGTGACAACAGAATTGACGACTGGATTACGCAGAGTATTGTATCAGAGAACGCCGCACCAAGTAGAATGCTGATTCTTGGAACCGGAGTTGAGAACAATGGCTCAAGAGTTCCACTGAACTGCTCCCATCTGAAATTGTTACCAATTGCCCAGATGCTGTTATCTAGGAACATGTACACATACCATCCAATCACTGAGAACTGGATATAGTCTGAGAAACCGGATAGCTCTGTGAAGTGAACACTTGTTTCTGGTCCTGCGATTGCAGTTACCATCAATATGAACGGAGCAAACCATAGTATTGGCATGAATGCCCAGAGGATCCAATTGGATGGATACCGCATTGCGATTCTCAAGTTCTTTGTAGCGAATATCCTAGCAGCTGACCAGTCCATCATTCGCGGTCTGAAGTCTGCCATGTACTTGCTCTCAATGACAGGTTCCTTCTCTG
>JAEOST010000038.1 GCA_016840245.1 Candidatus Thorarchaeota archaeon | reverse complement strand
TTTCAAACCAAGTTCCGAGGCGGCTCGTTCTATAGATGGTGCCTCGAATTGATCAGGATCACAGAATGACTGTTCACATACGATTAATCCCTGAATAGAGAGATTAGAGAGGAGATCCTTCAATGCATTCATTCGGAATGATAGACCTTCATGAGTCGGTTCACCAGGTGCTGTCAAGACTGATTGCGCCATGGCAAGATACGGGTCATCTAACTTGGAAGGAGTTTCAGTGAACACTGTTTTGAATCCAAATGAAAGCAGGTCCAGAACAATACTTGAATCAGAAACATCAGGAATGTCGTTAATCAGAGTGGCGATTGCTTGAGGCTCAACCATTCCACCTGCAATGACAACACGTGGGGTCTCTAGACCATCTGGAAGTTTTACTCCAGAATAATTTCCACTTGTAATAGCGACTCGTACAGATTCGATCATCTCTACCAGTCCAAGCTCTTCTGATGTGGATCGAACCCTTGCTGCAGTTTCCTTGATGTTAGAAACTGAAGTTATTGTTGGAGCTGTCAGGAATGTTCGAATCAGACGAACAACTTCTGAGTATGGGATTATCTTAGGGTTGATCAATCTGGCGGAATAGAGGAACTGCGCGCTACTACGAAAATCGTGAACCAATTCGATTGCGCGATTATAACTTTCTTTGAGAAACGGACGATTGAAAGTGCTTGATATTGTTTCACTAAGAATACGGAGCTCTTCTGCCAGGAACTTAGTTGTCGATTCATCTTGGCTGTATCTCGTCACAGGATACGTCAACCTGAACACTCTATCATCAGGATATCTGACTCGCCAAATGTCACCAAGATTCTGAAGAGCGTCGCATGTGTTACCGGGGAACAATAACCCAGCCACAGGTAGGAGTTGTCCATTTGCTCGCTGACTATACAGATTCCGGATATATGAACATGCAAAGGTCTGAAGGCTCTCCTCAAAACCGCTTGAGGTCCCAGGTAACGCTCTAATGAGGGAAGGTATGAACCCATGTGCCATGAAGAGCTCCAATGGGACATGAGGGTAGATGTAGCCAATTATATCCTCACCTGAATCCACTAGCTCTTTCAGTCCAGCAGACGTTTGCTCGATTACTCCTTCATAGTTCAATGGGAATTCCTCTCTATTCTGTGGGTGATTCTTGTAGTAATGCTGAACTTCCATCATTCAGTATCTTAATTGTTCCGCTGGACACAGCAAATAATGACATTTTTAGTCAATTTTCAGCCAAAATCTACCTCTCGAAGGCTATATCAATAGCGAATGCATTACGAAGTTATTATCCTTCGGTCATATTATTTGACTGAAGACTATGAATGAGAGATATGGAGAGAATAGTTATGGAAGAAATGCCATGGCACAAGTCAAGGTGGCCAGAAACTGTCAAGAAGTCAATAGACTATCCTGACGAGCCACTCTTTGCACTACTAGACAAGGTAGCTGCTAAAACCCCAGACGCACCCTCAACAGTGTATTCGGGGATATCACACTCATTTGCAGATGTGAAGGATCATGCTGATAGGATTGCTAATTTCCTATCAAGCAGGGGTATTGGTAAAGGCGATAAAGTTGCTATATTCATGCCTAATGTTCCAATGTACCCACCTGTGTTCTTTGGAATCCTGAAGACAGGAGCAACAACCGTCACCTGCAATCCATCATACAAGGCGAATGAGCTGAATTTCCAACTTAAGGACTCAGGGGCAAAGGCTGTGTTTGTCTTTGATCATGCTTCCTTCACGCCAACTTCGTATGAAGCGGTGAAAGGTACTGATGTCGATACTGTAGTGATTTGTAGTATCAAGAGTTGGTTACCCAAGATAAAAGGTGTACTTGGTAGTCTGATTGGAAAGATTCACAAGGGTCCCTACGAGGAAGGATCATTCTTCTACGACGAGATCATAGAACAATATGAGCCAAAGGCTCCTGATGTGTCCATCAAACCAAAAGAAGACCTCGCATTAATCCTCTATACAGGCGGCACTACAGGAACACCA
>JAEOST010000389.1 GCA_016840245.1 Candidatus Thorarchaeota archaeon | reverse complement strand
ATCTAGTCATCATAACTATCCGAACTGAGATTGGCATTGTAGACACCCTGAATCTCTTCCTGACAGTAACAGGTTAGCTGGGGTCTCTATGATATCTCATCTCGATACCACTTGAGGGTCTCTCTGAGGCCCTCTTCAAAGGAAACACTTGGAGTAAAACCAAGTATGGATTGTGCTCTTTCAACAGATCCAATGCTATGACGGATGTCTCCTCTCCTTGGAGGACCATGTGTTATCTTGGACCCATCACCAATGAATTCCTTGACCTTTTCAGCCACCTCAAGGATAGTGATTGTATCAATGCCTGAGATGTTAACTATTTGACCACGAGCGCTATCACAATCAGATGCAGCAATCAAAGCTCTGACAACATCATCTACATAGACAAAGCTTCGAGTCTGTTTTCCATCACCCTCTATTACAATGGATTCTCCCTTGAGAGCTCTGTTAATGAAGACTGAAACCACTCCACTGTACTCTGAATATGCTTGTCGTGGTCCATAGACATTGAACAATCTGAGTACTACAGTATCCATCTCATAGGAATTTCCAAAGGCTCTCATGTATTCCTCTGCTGCTATCTTTGATGCTGCGTAGGGACTAAGTGGATTGAGCGGCGTATCCTCACCTACTGGCAGTTCCTCAGGATCTCCATAGACCGCAGCGCTTGATGTCAGAATTACCCTCTTTGATTTCTTTCGTCGGGCAAGATCAAGAACATTCACCGTACCAGAAACATTGATTCGATTCACAAGTACAGGGTCCTCTGTTGATAACTTCACAGATGATATTGCAGCTAGATGAAATATGACATCTACATCACGATTAATCATAGAGTAGAGTTCATCGCAAGTCTCACCACAGATGTTCATCTCATAAAACTCAAAGTTTGGGTTATCTATTGCATTTGCCATGTTCGACATTGTACCAGTTCTTAAGTTGTCTACACCAATTACGAAATAATCCTTATCTAGTAGAGCATCCACTAAATGACTGGCGATAAATCCTGCGCAACCAGTGACAAGTGCATTTCCTGTTACCACGGTTATTCGAGAAGTGAACCTGTCTTTGCTGCTTTAATTCTTGTCCATCTAGGAATCTGAGCTCTTCTTATCATATAACAATGAAAATCTTGTAATGCCTAAGACATATATCGAATAGCATTCATTCTTTTGCACAACAGGTTAGGGGATTTACCTATGAACAAAGGACACCAAGGAATAGTCCCGGTTCTTTCATTAGTGTCACTTCTTCTCTTTGCAAGTGTAACGGGGGTGCTCGTAACTTCACCTCTTACTTCAGGAGTTGAGCTTGCTCAAGATGATGAAATCATCTGGGAGACGTTTGGAAGCCCAGAATACTTGGACCCTCATGTAGCCTATGACAGCCTTGGGGCCTGGATTTCATACAACGTCTATGAGACCCTCTTCACTTATCCTTGGGATAGCACAGACTCAACTCCTTCAGTACCCCTCCTTGCTGAGAGTGTGCATATTTCTGAAGACGGTCTAAACTATACGTTTTCACTTCGTCAGGGTATAACGTTTCATGATGGCACAGGATTCAATGCCAGCTGCGTAGTTTTCAATATCGAACGTATATTGGCAATCTTCGACTCTTGGGGTCCTGCATGGATGATTGCAGAACCACTACTTGGTGGTCAAGATATCGTGGATATTGTCTACGAGTACGGTGAGGGTAGTTCTCAACATATTGCTGTCTATAATGAGTGGAAGGCTACGAATGATGCAGGTTTAGGTGCATTACTGATTCTGGACACTTACACTGTAAGGATTAGATTAGATTCTCCCTATGCTGGTTTTATTGCTGTACTCACACATTCAGTTGGGTCAATGATCAGTCCAAGTTATGTCCTGAATCATGGAGGTGTTGTCATTGGTGAACACAATACTTGGATGGATGAGCATACCTGCGGGACGGGACCCTATATGGTCAGCTACTGGGAACGTGATGATCAAATCATTCTAGAAGCCTATCCAGACTACTGGCGTGCAGAAGAGTCTGACCCTCTTGTTGAACCGCCGTCACAGGCTGGATCCATCAATACTGTGACTATTCGGACCAATGAGGATGTTTCTAATCGTAAGTTGAATATTCAGGCTGGTGAAACTGATGGTACGTACTGGCCAACAGAATTTGCTGACGAGATATATAATGGGTACACAGGTGATCCTGAGGATGGGACAATGATGACGACT
>JAEOST010000037.1 GCA_016840245.1 Candidatus Thorarchaeota archaeon | reverse complement strand
CCTGACATCAGAGGTTGGACTGGAAGTCATTATTCATACTTCTGAGAAGCCTGACTATGATCCTCAGAACAAGGCTCGTTATGCATTGCCTGGAAGAGTATCTCTATTCATAGAGTAAACTCTGTCGTATAATACAAAAAGAAAGAGAGAGTGTCAGTCATGCTAGACTGACACTTTTTCGTGTGTTACTTCTTCCGTTTCCTGACAATAACTATGATGATTATCAGAAACACAACACCTGCAGCAATGAGAATCAGTGTTGTATTGTCAAGTCCTGGGATGAAGGATCCCTGTACAACCTCAAAGATACCCGTTGTGTTGCTCCAAGTGCTGATGGCACTCTCCATATAGATGGTGTAGGAAACATTCCCAACAGACGTCGGTGTGAACTCATAGGAATATGTATCACCTGAGGCTGTCATAGTGTGGTTGACACCATCAATCTCAATCGACACCTCATTGATACCAAGGAAGTACGTGACGTCAATGGATACAGTCACTGAACTGTCCACGATTGCAGGGTCCGGTGAATTGGTTGGAGCTTCGAAGTCTGGAGTGCTGGTAAGAACCTCATACTTGAAGTCACCTGTAGTCCATTGTGTCCAGATACCCGTTGTATCACTGAGTCGTACTCTGAAGAAGTACTGTGTACCATTTACCAGTGGAATACATCCGTCGAATGTCGCAACAGGTTCTGGATGGATGAACTCCAAATACATATCATATGTGGAATAAGACGTACCGTTCAGTTGTGAACCAAAGCTAACATTCCATGCCCTATATCCACCTGCAGAACCGGTATATTCAACACTTACGTGACCACTAACTAGGGCATCCCATTCAAATTGGATAAACAGGTCTTGTGTATTCGAGTATTCGAAGACGTTGTCTAGATCAATGACGAGTGTGTGACCTAAGTTTCTAACAGTGTATATTGGTGCATTGAGAACCTCTGTAAGCTCCAATCCGATCACATTGTTCTCTACAATCCCTGTTAACTCGAAAGTATCCGGAACCTCCGCAATGTTGATTCGTAGATTCTCATAGACAACATCTCCTGTTGCCTGAGATACCCTGAAGTAGAGACGATCAATGACTCCATCATTGTTGATTTTGGATTGGTTATACTTCAACTGGAATATGCCATCCTCTCCAATATCGGTACCAAATGGGAACCAGTTAGCTGAAGAGGTTGATACTTGCGTGACTGTAGTTGTCATGTCTAGTTTGAGATTGTGTGTTCTAGCGTAGAGGTGTACTGCTGTATCAGCATGTGAAGCTCCATCTCCATATGTATAGGCAACAGAACCGCCCATGGCGAAGGCGAGTAATGACCGAAGTTCATCTCCTGTGTTATTTGTGAATCGAAACTCAATGATGAGATGCTGGTCAACATTCAGGACGAAGAGGTCTTCAATATCAAATACTAACCATTGATTCTCAGTAACTGCCTCATAGACTGGTCTCTCAAGAACCTGTACTAATCTTCCATCACCATAGTTAGCATCGAAGTCTGCTGTGAGATCCCCTGCAACATCTGTCTGTGTCATGTATATCGAGAGGTCTTCAAATACAGCAACACCATCTTCTTCAACTTCGAAGTACAGCTTGTCAACAACTCCAGGTCTTGACAGGAGTGTGTCTTCATACTTGAACTGGAATCGGAACTCATCAGCCGTTGCGAACGGTCTCGCGTTGTCTGATGCTCCTCCAGAGTAGATGATGCTGGTATACGTGTTGTCACCATGCCAGACAAAAGTGTCATTGAAGTACATATTGTCCCAGATCTGCACTTCGTAGCTTCGCTGGAAGTCATCTGTATCCAGATCAGTTGGTGTCCATCCAAACTCTGGGCATGCACTCTGTATGTAATCAGTCAGGACGCTCCCCTGAGAATGACCATCCACTGTGGGATCTGTGATTCCTGGAACTGTATATCGGATGCGAAGTTGTGTGGAATTCACCACGTCGTATTCATACTCAGTGAAATACTGCCAGGTTTCATTAAGTCCTCCCTCGTTATCTACGACGAGAACCTCTGTCAACATCCTATCACCTTCAAGTGCAGTTGCAACATCGCCTGTCACATCCCATTCATACCAGTTCCCTTCAACGAACAGATCCGATGCTGGTGCATCGCCATAGACATCTGTCGCCGTTGGATTGAATGATGGTTGATTGTTCCATGTGATGTCGGTTTCTGTCCATGTGTCATTACTCGAGTAATGCACTCCAATTGGGGCATCTACTGTTGCATTGAAGTCATCATTCATGTATGCAGCAAGGACCGCCTCGATAGGAACGACACCTTCTGGGAGGTTGGCTAAATTGAACTTTAGCCATGATCTGGCCATTCCGTCAGTCCATTCGTGACCAACAAAGAGGCCTCCCCGGTGTGTATTGTAGTCATAATTGATATCCGGATGCTCAGAAATAACTGCTTCTTCTTCGAAAATTGGTACTACTAGGTATTCCTCTTCCCCATCAGCCAACATGGATGTATCTGACATCACCGGGCTTTCTAAGGCAATAGGAGTGTATACCGTAGTGATTGGAACCATACTCACCAGTGATAGACTAAATAAGAACACCAGTGAGAATGCAATAAGTTTGATTTTCATTATGTGATTTCCTCCATAGGTAGGCAGCGGCATTTGATATGATGGTCTACATCTATCTTACAGAACTAGAGACTCTTGGCGTGACTATAATCCTGGTTTTTTCCTACCTAACTTATCAAATCGCATGATTGCGAACATATATCACTTTTGTCATAATCTAAAAAGGTCATATTTCACTGGAGACCTGCACTCGTTCCTTTCTCCACACATAGATTGCTATCACTAGTAGGTAACCCACAATTGCGAAATAGATACCCCATTCAAGAGTGATTCGCAGTGAGAATCCTGGTATATCGTAATCAGGTCCGAAGAGAAATCCCGCGAAAATGACAGCATTCACCAGACCGCCAAGAGAGAATATCTTTGGAATTCTAACCGTTCCTTGCGTCTGAATAGAAATCGCCCATAGGACGACCATTATCAATCCGCTGAAGAAGAAGGACATCGCAACTAGTATGTGTTCTGAGGCATAATCCATTGGATATATACCTACTAAAACAATCGAGACGGCTGAGTAGACACCTCCTATTGCTGCTATTTTCGCAAGGTTGTTTTCCAAGTAGAGTCCGAGCCCAATCATGAACGGTATGAATATGATTCCTGCTAGGATCATTCCTAGGTTGAACATCCAGGCAAACTCTGATACCTCAAGCTCACCAAGTTGAGACACATAGTGAGTGAAAATTGAGTATGGTTCACCAAGCCTCCCTGTGTAAGGAATCATAGGAATCAGGATGAATGCATACCCAATGATTGAACCAAGTATTCCCCAGAGGGGAAAGTGCTTCTCATCGATAAGACGAAGGACCTTCTCTTGAGTTGTCATAGAATCATCTCTGCATGCGCGTTATCCTCGTCCTTATGATAAGGTCGATATGATTGTGTCTGTTTTCTACAATACATGAAATTGCAGTGTTATTTGAGGCGGTAGACTAATTCGTCATCTCGCTCCTCGACTATTTCCACTGTACCCCAACGTACCATTGCGATAAGATTCCAGAGAACAATGTTCTCTGCGCTCTCTAGCTGAGGAGCCAATTCACTTACAGTTGCCGGTCCGTTGGATAGTAAATCCCCAATTGCCTTACGCTGTTTTCTGACATCCCCTTGTCTCTGATTGAATAGAACTCGATAGTACTTTCTCATTTACAACTACCTCCCATTCTTGACCTCAGCAACAGGACAGAGGTATGCCTCCACCATTGCTAGAATCTGGTCGTCAGTAGAGTGCAGCATCATTATTGCATTGCTTGGACACGCTGCAGCACATGTTCCACAACCATGGCATTTTGCCTCTGTGACAAAGGCCACAGGTGGATCCTGTGTTGTGTCCATTGAGATTGCATGATACGGACAGGCAACAACACATGTGTGGCAGCCAGAACACTGTTCAGGATTCACGCGCGAAACTGTCGACTCAATCTCTACTTCGCCTTTAGCCATAAGGGCTACTGCCTTAGCAGCAGCTCCGCTAGCATCGATAGCTGACTCTGAGCCTGTTTTTGCAGCCTGACTTGTCCCTGCAATCATGACTCCAGCAGAGTGAGTGGTGAGTGGAGCAAGTTTGATGTGTTCCGGACTGAAGAAGCCGTCACCACTACGAGTAAGGCCAAACATCTTTGCGGTCTCGCTGCTATCGTGCGGCGCAACCATGGCCGAAGCCAAGACAAGCAAGTCGGGTTTGAAGATGAGGTCATCATCTGCGAAGACGTCTCTCCATCGAACTACTACCTCGCCATCTTCAATTGAGACCAGTGGTTCTTCCTCCACTGGGAACCGTGAGTAGATGACACGCTTTGCTCTAGCCAGACGGTGCACCTCTTCGTGATGCTTTCCATATGTCCTAAGGCTCTTATAGAGGACGACTATCTCATCCATGTTCGTTCTCAGGTCTGAAGCAGCCTTTGAGATTGCAAAGCAGCAGTGTCGAGAACAGTGCTCATGCCCTTTCTTACCCGGTTCTCTGGAACCAACACAACTGATGAACAACATGTTCTTCACTGGCTTTCCATCACTTGGTCGCAGAAGTTGTGGCATTGGTGGCATCTTTTGTAATTCAGCAAGTGTGACAACATTCGGATGCTCTCCGTAACCATAGTATCCCTTCGGTTCAAAGACCTCAAAACCAGTAGCGACAATCACTGTTCCTATTTCATGAACTGTTTCTGAGTTATCCAGATTATTCCGTACAGTGACTGAAAAGTTTCCAATATAACCCTCAAAGACAGAGACCTCGCTATTTGTGAGGACCTGAATCCTACTATGGGTGATAACTCGCTCAAGGAGGGGCTCAATTACATCAAGACCAGTCTCTCCTGTTGGGAATAAATGAGTCCACTTTGAGAGATGACCCCCCAGTTCTGACTGTCTGTCTACAATTACTACATTGAATCCTCTATCAGCAACATCGAGTGCTGCCGTGAGCCCAGCAATTCCTCCCCCAACGATGAGGGTTCGTGGAGTCACGTTGACAGTCTTGACAGGTAGTGCCTCAAGTGCAGCAGCACGAGCAACAGCCATTCTAACTAAGTCTTTAGCCTTCTCTGTTGCTTTCTCTGGTTCTCTCATATGACACCATGATACATGCTCGCGGAGGTTCACTTGTTCGAAGATGTATCTATTGAGACCTGCCTCCTCAACAACTCGACGGAATGTCGGTTCATGCATTCTTGGAGAACAACTAGCCACAACAACTCTGTCTAAATGGTGTTCTGCAATCTTCTCTTTGATGAGCTGCTGGCCTGCGTCAGAGCATACAAACATGTTATCTGTTGAGTAGATAACATTGGGCAATGACTTTGCCATCTCAGCTACATCGACAACATCTACAGTACCCGCAATATTATGTCCACAGTGACATACGAAGACCCCAATTCTAGGCTCTACTATATCTGCCATTACTTTTCATCCCTCTTTGTAAGAATAATTGTCGCTTTCATTGCAGCTGCACTTCCTGCAGCAACCGAGTCTGGGATATCCTTGGGACCATCACTGCATCCACAGACGAAGATACCCTGGTTGTTTGTACAGACTGGTCCAAGGAATGGGTGCTTCTCCCAGACATATCCCTCATTATCAAGTCCAACACCAAGCCCCTCATAGACTGATTCGGAGCATGTGGATGGCTGAACTCCAGGACTGAGAATGACCATGTCGTGCTCAGCATGCACAAGTCTGTCATTGATCACATCATCCGCTGTCAGACTTAGATTGAAGGTTTCCGGGTCTTCCTCCACATCACCCACTCGACCACGTATGAACTTGATTCCGTAGCGGGTCTTTGCCATTTGGTAGAACTCTTCGTAGCCTTTTCCAAAGGCACGAATGTCAGCGTAATAGATTGTGACCTCGGTGTCAGGATTATGCTCCTTAGCCATGATGCCCAATTTTATTCCGTACATGCAGCAGACCCGTGAGCAGTAGGGAACACCCATCTGAACATCCCTTGCACCAACGCACTGAATGAACCCAATGTTCTTGGGAATCTTTCCGTCACTCAACCGGATGAGATGACCATGGGTCGGACCTGCGGCGTTGATCAGACGCTCATATTCCATGGCATTGATGACGTTCTGGAGTTTTCCATAGCCATACTGGGGATACTTGCTCACATCGAAGAGCTCATACCCGG